>JAJFMS010000993.1 GCA_020696885.1 Armatimonadota bacterium
CGAAGGTCAAGCCGTACCAGGCATGCGTGCTTCGGCGCCGGCCCTTCACTGTCATTGCGAAGCGCCCACCGACCCTTCCGTCCTTCACCGTGCTTCCGTGGCGCTGTGGCAATCCCGAAGGTTGCGCAGTACCAGGCCTGGGTGCTTCGGCGGGGAGCAGGATCCGTACCGGTGGGGATTGCCACGGCCCATACGGGCAAGCTCGCAATAGGCGCGGCCTCGCAATGGCCCGCTTCTCTTAAGGAGTGAGAGCGCACCCCTGAGTCCCTGCCGTCAGCGCGAAGCGTCAACCAGCCTTTGGGTGCTCTGCCATTCCCCCGGTGACGCCCGCGGCGTCCTCCTCGTCGACCTCCTGCCCGAAGCCGGGCTGGTCCTCTCCCGGCCCCATGCCGCTCGGGCCGGTGTGCTCGGCGTCCGCGCCCACCGCCCAGGCGGGAGCCTTCGGGAATTCGGTCTCGGGCTGGGCTGGCGGCTGCGGCTCCTCGGGATGCTTCACGATGTGGCTCCTCGTTGGTCTCGAGCCCTCTATTCCCCGACCGCAGCCCCTTCAACCGCAGCCGGCGTGACCCGGTAGGCGCACCGCCGCGCTCCCGCCTGGATATGCTCCACCCGCTCCACGCGGACTTCCGGTCCCAGGGTGTCCTGGAACACGCTCAGCTCGGCCGCGCAGAAGCCCTGGCAAACCGCCGCGGCGGCGCAGATCGGGCAATGGTTCTCGATGAGCAGGAAGTCGTCGCCCTCGCGGCGCCATTCGGCCATGTAGCCTTCACGGGTGCGGATCTCGGCCAGGCGGGCCACGCGCTCCTCCGAAGTGTCCACGCCTTCCAGCGCCTCCGCGTAAAGCTCGCGGGTTTCCGCCTCCCGCGCGGCGATCAGCCGGTCCAGCGACTCCTCCCCCAGCACGGTCCGGATGGTCCGGATCAGCCCCACCGTCAGCTCTGCGTGCGTGTCCGGAAACCGGCGGTGGCCATCAGCGGTGAGCGTCCAGACCTGCGCGGGCCGGCCCACGCCGCGGACCTCGTTGGACGAGACCACCAGCCCCTCCGCCGCCAGCCGCACCAGTTGCTGTCGCGCTGCCTCGCCAGTGGTCCGCAGCGCTGCGCCGAGCTCGGTAGCCGTCAGCGGGCCGCGCGTCTTGAGCTGCAGCAGCAGCCGGTCCGCCGGGGTGCGGGTCGGCTCACTCGCATTTACCAAGTTTAATCTTGTCATATTCCAGGGCACTCGATATAAACCAAGTAACTGCTTTGATAATAAGCCGGTCGCGGCGAGGATGCAACCGCCGCTGGCCCCATGTGCAGCGAGGAGACACGAGATGGCCGAAGCAAGACCGAAGACCGCCCTGATAACCGGGGCCTCGCGTGGGCTGGGACTGGCACTCGCGAGGGAGCTGGCCCGGCAGGGCTGGCGCCTAGTGATCGACGCTCGCGGAGGAGCCGCGCTGGCGGCGGCCGCCGCGGAGCTCTCCGCCTGGACCACCGTCCGCGCGCTGGCCGGCGACGTTACCGATCCCGCGCACCGGCGGGCACTGGTGGAGGCTGCCGTCGCGCTGGGTGGACTGGACGCGCTGGTCAACAACGCCGGGATTCTCGGCCCCAGCCCGCAGCCCTCGCTGCGAGCGTACCCGCCGGAGGTGCTGGAAGCAGTGTTCCGGACCAACGTGGTCGCGCCGCTGGCTCTGATTCAGGAAGCGCTGCCGGTATTCAACGCGGGCGCCCGCATCATCAACATCACCAGTGATGCCGCCGCGGAGCCCTACCCCGGTTGGGGCGGCTACGGGGCGTCGAAGGCCGCGTTGGAACAGCTCTCTGCGGTGCTGGCCGTGGAAGAGCCGGACCTCCGGGTCCACTGGGTGGATCCCGGCGACATGCGCACCCAGATGCACCAGGAGGCGTTCCCCGGCGAGGACATCAGCGACCGGCCCCTCCCGGAGGAGAGTGTGCCGGGACTGGTGGCGCTTCTCACGCGAGACCTGCTCAGCGGGCGGTACTCGGCGCGGGCCGTGGAAGGATAGGAGGTTGTGATGACCGGGACCCTCTCTCCATCACCGGACGTCCTTCAGGTGCCGCTCCTCGACTTCCAGCTCCCCCGCGAGCTGGAGGCCGGCGAGCCGCCCGAAGCCCGCGGCCTGGCCCGCGACGAGGTCCGGCTGCTCGTCTCTTACCGGTCCGACGGCCGGATGGCGCATGCGCGATTCCGGGACCTGCCCGACTTCCTGACGCCCGGAGACGTGCTGGCGATCAATACCAGCGGCACGCTCAACGCGGCGCTCCGTGCCTGGAGGGCGGACGGAACGGAGCTGGAGCTGCACCTCTCCACGCGCCTTCCCGCGGGGCTGTGGATCGTGGAGCTGCGACGGCCAGGCAATCCGGGCACGGAGCCGTTCCACGGAGGACGCTCCGGGGAGGTTTACCGGCTTCCGGGAGGTGGCTCGGTGGCGCTGCTGACCCCCCATGCGGAAGGGCAGCGCGAGGTGCCGGGCGCGCCGGTGCGGCTGTGGGTAGCCGCGCTGTCGCATCCCGGCTCCCTGGCGGAGTATCTCGAGCGGCACGGCTTCCCGATCCGCTACGGCTACGTGCGGGACGCCTGGCCCGGCGGCTACTACCAGACCGTTTTCGCCACCGAGCCGGGCAGCGCGGAGATTCCCTCCGCGGGACGAGCCTTCACCCCGGAGCTGATCACCCGGCTGGTGGCGCGCGGGGTCCAGGTGGCGCCGCTGCTGCTGCACACCGGGGTGGCGAGCCCGGAAGAGCACGAGCCGCCGTACGAGGAGTGGTACCGCGTGCCGGCGCAGACCGCGCG
>JAJFMS010000054.1 GCA_020696885.1 Armatimonadota bacterium
TACAAGAAGAAGTGGAGCCGCTCCAGCGGGAACAGCGGTCCATAGTAGCGGCCGGGCGTGGTGCCGACCAGGTACGGGAACAGGAAGATCGAGCCGATGAGCGTGGTCTGCAGCACCAGCTTCAACGCCAGCTTCAGTGACTTGGACTGCTCGCTATTCGCGCCGTACGTCCACTGCAGCGGCTCCTTGAAAGCCAGCAGCACCACAGACTGCGCCGCCAGCAGCAGCGCAATCAACCCGGCTAGATAAAGGATCACCCACATGTTATTGGTGTTCGGTGTTTGGTGTTTGGGGAGGCGGCGAGAGAACGTAGCGTCGGCAGCCTGCCTGGTGCTGCACGCGCGGCCATCAAACTACCGGATCGATCCCCATTCGAACTTCGAAAATCGTAGTTCGCACTTCTCAAGGGTGTTCAGGTGGGGTGAGAACACGGTCGCACCGGAGTGCGCCCAGAATCTTACTCATACTCTTACTCAAAACCGTCAAATCAACCCCGCAGCTACCCTTCCACCCCAAACACCTTCAACCACCTCTTATCCAACCAGAACTGCCACATATCCGGGTGCTCGCGGATGAACTGCTCGAAGAGCGTGGCCCACTGCTGCGCGGCATCCGCTACGGCGGCGTCTCGTTCCAGTTCGGAGTTGATCGGCAGCGGGTCGTGGGTCCAGAGGCGGTAGCGGTCTCCTTCGCGGTGGAAGAACGAGGGCAGCAGCGGAGCCCCGGTGCGCACGGCCAGGAAGAACGCTCCGGCCGGCAGTTCCACGGTGCGCCCGAAGAGCGTGACCGGGATCCCCGTGCCGGGCTTTTGTACCAGGTCCGGCGTGATCGCCAGCACGCGGTTCTTGCGCAGCACGCGGAGGGCCGCCGTCATCTCGCCCAGGCTCTGGAGCTGCGAGCCCTTCGGCGGCCGGTACGCCACTTCCACACCCACGGCGGCATACCACCGCTGCTTCACCGCCTCGTACTCCGGCTCCGGGGACTTCCGCACCAGCACCGTAATCGGAAGCTCCGCGGCGGCGCTCCCCGCCATGATCTCATGGGCGATCAGGTGCGGGCACACCAACAGCGCGCCTTTGCCGCCGGCCAGCGCCTGCCGGTATCGTTCGGCGGAAGCGGGATCGTGAAGCCACTCCCCGTCCAGTCCCGCGCCGCGGAGGCCGGACCGGTAGACGGCGGCGGAGTAGACGAACAGGTCCGCCAGGTGGCGGAAGTACTGGTCTACGTGGCGCGCCTCGAACCCGTCCGGTCCCAGCGCCGCGGTCATCGCGCCGCGCACGCGGCTTCGCCAGCCCGGGACGCTCGCCAGGGCCAGCGCCAGCGGCTTGCGGGAAGCCAGCAGCAGCGGTGTGGGCGCAAACCGGGTGAGCCCGGCCAGGCGCGGCACCAACGAGGTGCGCAGGTTACGTTTCGGCTTCCGTGGCATGAGCGGCGCGCGAAGGCGGACTACTTCTCCCACCCGTACGCGTAGCCGCTGCCGGAAAGCTGAGTCTGCGAGACCTCGTACTCCAGCTTTGCCCGGATTACGCTGCGGGTGGCGGTGCGGCCGGTGACGTCCACGTCGAAGTCGAAGCTGGCGTCTCCCACGTCCACCGTGGCGGACACGAAGTCCTCGAATACGCTGTTGATGGCGCCGAGGTGCCCCTGCGCCACGATCGGGTCTCGCCAGTCCGGCGTGAGTGCCGCCACCTGGATCCGCATCTCTTTGCTGTTCCAGCGCGCCAGCAGGCGGAAGGTGACGAACGGAAGCCCGTGCTCGTCCACGTCCCCCTCGCTGAGCTTCACGTGGCGGCGGCCGGCGAAGTACTCGGGATCGTCCCCCAGCGCGAACTCCAGCAGCATGTCGTTCGCCTCGATCACGATCGAGGTCCCCTCGTCGAAGGAGGCCACATCCAGCTCGGACACCGGCAGCCGGATGTCCAGGTCGTACCGCCCGCCCTCCACCAACTCCCAGCCGGTGACTTCTTTCGCCTCGATGACCGGAACCAGGCGCGTGGCGAGCCGCTCCTTGATCCGGAACTGCGGCGCCCCGCGCGGGTGCGCCTCCGCCCGGCCAGCGGCCAGCGCCGGAGCGCACGCCACCGCCAGCGTCTTCAAGAGGGTGCCGCACGCCTGCCGTCGAGACTGGTTCAAAGGATCACTTCCCAGATCGTGAGTGGTGAGTGGTGAGTGGTGGGAGGCGAGGAAACTGCGGCAATCGATTCCGAACACCGAACACCGAACACCGCCCCCTACGGGGCCTTCCTGCTTATATCATGGGCAAGGGTTTGGCCGGACTTCAGGTGAAAGGAGGGTCCGGAGCACGACGGGAGGAGTTGAAGATGCATCGAAGACTGATTCTGGTGGCAGCTTGTTGCGCGGTGGCGCTGGTGGCCTGGCCCGCTCGCGCGTCGCGGTGCATTCGCGGGCCGTACCTGCAGAACGCCGCGGTCGGCTCCGTGGAGGTCCGGTGGGAGTTGGACCGCCTGGGGCGCTCTTCCCTGGAGGTCTACACCGGCGCCGAGACGCCGCGGAAGCTGGACAGTCCGTTCGACGGGCGGAAGCACCGCGTGCGGCTTACCGGGCTCCGGCCGGGCGAGACCTACCGCTATCGCATCCTCACCGGCTCCGAGCGCGTCACGGACGAGCTGAGCTTCCGGGCCGTGCCCGCCGGACCGAGCCGTTTCACGTTCGCGGTGTTCGGGGACTTCGGCGCGGGCACCAGGGGGCAGATGCAGGTGGCGAAGCTGCTGGACCGCTCGACCGCCGAGCTGGCACTGCTCACCGGCGACCTCATCTACGGCCGCGGCGAGGAAGAGCATTACGACACCCGCTTCTTCGAGCCGTACCGGAAGTCGCTGCGCCGGATGACCTTCTGGCCAGCGCTGGGGAACCACGACAACGGCACCAAGCAGGGCGCGCCGCTCCTCGCCCTCTTCGATGTGCCCGCCAACGGCCCGCTCGGGCTGCAGACCGGCCGCAACTACAGCTTCGACTACGGCAACGCGCACTTCGTGGCGTTCGACAGCAACGCCGCCCGCCCCGTGCTGCAGAAGACGATCGGGCCCTGGCTGGCTGCGGACCTGAAGGCCTCCAAGCAGCCGTGGAAGTTCGTGTTCATGCACCACCCGCCCTACAGCTCCGCCAACCACGGCGAAGACGCCCGCATCCGCGACGTGATGGTGCCGTTCTTCCAGCAGGGCAAGGTGGACGTGGTCTTCTCCGGCCACGACCACTCCTACGAGCGCACCCGGCCTCAGGCCGGGATCACCTACATCGTGAGCGGCAACGGCGGCCAGTCCCTCTACTCCCACAAGAACCCGCACGACTACACGGCCGCGTTCTACAACGCCAAGCACGGCCTCACGGAAGTGACGCTGGACGACCGCACCTTCCAGCTCCGGCACATAAACGTGGACGGCAAGGAAGTCGACAAGCACGAGATCCGCAAGGACTGATGCTTGAAAAGTGCGAGTTACGAGGTTCGAGTGTCGAATGGGAGCCGCCTCCATAGCGCCGGACAGAATTCCGGCGCTATGTTCCCGACCGACCGACTGCATGCCCCAACACCCAACACCGCTAACCCTTCAGGCCCATAGAGGTGAAACAACCATCGAGTATTTAGGTCTAACTAAAGGAGGCGGTTAGCCCGCGTTGACGGCCTACAGGCCCGATGATATACTCCGAACGAGAAGTCCGGTGGCCCACGCGCATGGTCCGGCCTACCAGCGGCGAGACGTATGATGACCAACCTGAGTGCAGTCCGTCCCGGTTCCTCGGTTCGTGTGCTGAAGCTGGAAGCCCAGCCCGAGGTGTGTCATCGGCTGCGTGAGATGGGCTTCTCGGAGAACTCCGTGATCCGGTGCGTCCAGACCGGAGCCGCGTGTGTTTGCCAGATCAAGCATTCCCGGGTCGGTCTCAGCAGCCAGCTAGCGCGCCAGATCCTGGTCGAGCCCATCAACAGCTAAGGTTTTCCCCGCCAGGTTACGAAGACACTAAGGGAAGAGGTCGGGCACCGATCAGGGCGTCGCCGGGATCCGGTGGTCGCTGGGAGGGTCGAGTCGCTCGGGACACTTCTCCTTTGTGTCTTTTTTTGTCGTCAGGGTAAAGCCGGGACCGCCATGTCCGAATGTTCGTTGACGGAGCTCGCACCGGGGCAAGCCGGCCGGATCCGCCGCATCGAGGGTCAGGGAGCCGTACGGCAGCGCCTGCAGGAGATGGGGCTCATCCGCGGGACCTCCATCCACTTTGTGCGCGCCGCGCCGCTCGGTGATCCGATCGAGATCCGCGTGCGCGGGTACCACCTTACGCTGCGCCGCCAGGAGGCGGAAGCGGTGATCCTGGAGCGTGAACCCTGATGAGCGCCACCGTGCAGTCGCCCGAAGTCTCGGGTGCGGCGAGCTCACCCCTGAAGTACATCGCTCTGGCCGGAAACCCGAACTGCGGCAAGACCACCGTCTTCAACGCCCTCACCGGGTTGAACCACCGCGTGGGGAACTATGCGGGGGTTACGGTCGAGCGGAAGGAAGGCCGCCTCAAGGGCACCGCCCTCACCGTTCTGGACCTCCCCGGCACCTACAGCCTCACGCCCCAGTCGCCGGACGAAGCGGTGGCGCGAGACGTGCTGCTCGGCTGGTTCCCACCGGTGCCGGAGATGGTGGTGGTGGTCGTCGACGCCAGTAACCTGGAGCGGAACCTCTACCTCGCCACCCAGATCATCGACCTCGGCTTCCCCGTCATCCTCTGCCTCAACATGGTGGACGTGGCGGAGCAGATGGGCCTGGAGATCGACGTCAAGACGCTGGAGCGGGAGCTGGGCATCCCGGTCATCCCCACCGTTGCGGCCAAGGGCAAGGGGATCGACCTGCTCCGCGAGCGCCTCCAGTTGCCGGCTCCCAAGCTGCCGGTGCGCCGCTGGCCGCTCCCGGACGCGCTGAAGCCGGAAGTAGTCGATCTCGCGCACCTGCTGGTAGACGAGCGCCTCTGCTCTTCCACCGGGGCGTTCTTCGTGGCGCTCAGCATCCTGACCAGCCCGAACGCGTCCCTCAACGATCCGGCGGCAGCCCCGGCGGCTACCGCGATTAACGGGAACGCGCGGGTGCAGCGGCAGGTGGAGGCGGCCCGGCGGCGGATGGAAGCCGCCGGCGAAGACCCGACGAGCGCGGAGATCGAGACTCGCTACGAGTGGATCCAGGGAGTCTGCGACCGCGTTACCCGCCAGGGGGAGATCCCCACCACCTGGAGCGATCGCCTCGATCGCTTCGCGACGCACCGTATTTGGGGCTTCGTCGTCTTCTTCGCCCTGATGGCGCTGATCTTCCAGGCGGTCTTCACCTGGGCGCAGATCCCGATGGGCTGGATCGAGCTGGGGCAAAACTCGCTGGGCGAATGGGTCAGCGCCCGCATGCCGGAAGGGGATCTCAAGAGCCTGGTGGTGGACGGAGTGATCGCCGGCGTGGGCGGCGTGGTCATCTTCATGCCCCAGATCATGCTCCTGTTCCTCTTCCTGGGGCTCCTGGAAGATACCGGCTACATGGCCCGCGCGGCGTTCGTGATGGACCGGGTGATGAGCAAGGTCGGCCTGCACGGGAAGAGCTTCATCCCGCTGCTCAGCTCCTTTGCCTGCGCCATCCCCGGCATCATGGCCACCCGCACCATCGAGAACAAGCGAGACCGGATGGTCACCATCCTGGTGGCGCCGCTGATGAGCTGCAGCGCCCGCCTGCCGGTGTACACGCTGCTCATCGCGGGGTTCATCCCGGCCGGCAAGCTGTGGGGCGTGGTCTCCGTGCCGGCGCTGGTGATGGTGTCGATGTACATCCTGGGCCTCGTCAGCGCGCTGCTCATGGCGTGGCTGTTCAAGAAGACCCTCTTCAAAGGCGAGACGCCGCTCTTCCTGATGGAGCTGCCGCCGTACAAGATGCCCCGGCCGACCACCGTAGCCCACCAGGCCTGGGAGCGCGGCTCGCAGTTCCTGAAGCGGGCCGGCACCGTGATCCTGGCCGTCTCCATCGTCCTCTGGTTTGCCATGCGCTTCCCCGGCAACCCACAGCAGAGCTCCAGCGACCGGCTAAAGCACAGCGTGGCCGGGCAGGCGGGTCACCTGCTGGAGCCCGCCATCCGCCCGTTCGGGATGGACTGGAAGGTGGGGATCGGCATCCTCGGCTCGTTCGCGGCGCGCGAGGTGTTCGTCTCCACCATGGCGATCGTCTACAACGTGGAAGACGGGGACGAGGACAAGCAGTCCACCTCCGTCCGCCAGCAGATGCAGCGCGAGATGGACCCGGCCACCGGCAAGCCGCGGTTCACGGCGCTCAGCGCGGCGGCGCTGCTGGTGTTCTACGTACTGGCCATGCAGTGCGTCTCCACCCTGGCAATCGTGCGCCGGGAGACGGAGAGCTGGAAGTGGCCGTTCTTCCAATGGGCCTACATGACGGTGCTCGCCTGGGGCGGAGCCACCCTGGTGTTCCAGGTGGGCCGCGCGCTGGGCTGGGGATAGCGAGGATCGGATGGACTGGCAGCAGCTCCTGGTGTACCTCATCGTCGCGGCGGCCGCGCTGTACCTCTGGCGGCGGAGCCGCCGGAAGTCGTCCGCCGGCTGCGGTGGCTGCGGCACCGCGGGAGGCTGCGGCAGCTCCCGCACCGCGTCGACCGAGACACCGCAAGAGCCGGAGCTGATTCAGCTTGAGCTCACCCCACGCAAGCGTGCCTGATCGGGCTTCCGGAGCCCTGGTCGCGGGGCGCCGCGCCGCGGACAATCCCGGCCAGGCCGCAGCGCCGCCTGCCTTCCGCCGCCGGGCCTCGCCGGGGGCGCGGCTGCGCCACGCGCGCGCCGGGATCCTGAAGGCGCTGTAAGCTTAAGAAGAAACGGTAGTGCCCAATCGTTCGAAGTCAACGCATGCCCATTGCGACGATCAACGAGTTCATTGAGAGTACCTGCGTCATCGTCGTCATCGCCTACCTGCTGAAGCGGGGGCCGATGATCGCCCTCCTGGTACAGGAGCGACTGCGACGTAAGCACATTTTCCTGCTGGGCGGCGCTCTGGGCCTGGCGGGGCTGGTGGAAGTGGGCTTCGCTGCGGACCGCGCTCCGTACGATACCTACACCCTCATCATCACCTTCGCCGCGCTGCGGGGCGGCTGGCCCGTAGGCCTGGTCACCACGGCCGGCGTGATGGTCGGCGCGGCTATCTGGCAGCCGCTGTCGCTGGTGCGGGTGACCCTGTCCGCGCTGGCGGCGGTGGGCCTGGGGGCGCTGGTGCGCAGCCGCATCCCCGCCGTGAACGGGCAGTCACACCGCACGGCGGAGCTGGTGGCGGGCAGTCTCCTCGCCATCGTCCTGTCCGAGGCGGCGACTATCGTCATCCGCCTCCTGATCCTGGGGCCGGAGCACGCGCCGTTCCGGCTTTCCCTGGCGGTGCTGAAGGTGGCCGCAAACGGGCTGGGGGTGCTGCTGCTGCAGATTATCGTGAACGACGCGCAGATGCGCATGGAGGCGGAGCGGCTGCGGGTGGAAGCGGAGCGGAACCGGACCCTGCTGGCCGAGACCCAGCTCGCCGCGCTGCGAGCCCGCATCCACCCCCATTTCCTGTTCAATACGCTCACGTCCATCGCCGGGCTCTGTCGCATCGCTCCGGAGAAGGCGGAAGCCGCCACGATTCAGCTCGCGCAGATCACCCGCCGCGCGCTGGAGGCCGACGCTCGCTCCACCGTGCTGCTTACCGACGAGCTGGACTACGTGCGGGACTACCTGGAGATCGAGCAGCTCCGGCTGGGATCCCGCCTCACCGTCCACTGGGAGATCGAGCCGCCCGATGCGCCGGACCGGGTCCGGGTGCCGCCGTTTGCCGTGCAAACCCTGGTGGAAAACGCGGTGCAGCACGGGATCGCTCCCAAATGGGACCCCGGAACGATTACCCTCTCCATCCGCGCCTATCCTCGCCACGTCCTGGTCTCCGTCACCGATGATGGAGTGGGTATGGATACGGCCACCCGCAAGCAGGCCCTTCCCGCGGAGGCGCTCCGCGGCCTGGCCGCGGAGCGGGTGGAGCGGCCGCATGGGCTCAGCCTAAGCCACGAGCAGTTGAACCACCTCTACGGGCCGCTCGCGCGCCTCCGCCTGTTCAGCCGCCCGGAGCAGGGCACCCGGGTGGCGTTCATCATTCCGGCGCCTGCCGCGCAGCGTCGCGCGCACCTCGCCGGAGTCGCCGGGTTTGGAACGGAGCAGGTTCGGGGCCAGCGGGAGCGGAACAGCTAGCGAAGCGATGTAACCCAGCGGAGAGCCGGCGCCACGATGACGTGAGCGGCAGATCATGAGTAACGATACCGAGGCAAGACCCCTGACCGCACCCCTGACCGCGCTGGTAGTGGACGATGAGCCGCTGGCCCGCGCGCACCTGCGGCGCCTGCTGGAAGACCAGCGCGTGGAGGTGGTGGGCGAGGCGGAGCACGCCGCGCTGGCGATCCAGCTGGGGGAAGACCTCCATCCGGACCTGTTCTTCGTGGATATCCAGATGCCTGGGCTCACCGGCCTGCAACTGGCCGAGGCGCTGCTGCAGAGCAGCAATCAGTCCCTGCTCATCTTCGTGACCGGGTATTCCGAGCACGCAACGGCCGCCTATGAGCACGGCGCGCTGGACTATCTGCTAAAGCCGGTCTCCCCTACGCGGCTGGGGAAGACTCTGGTCCGGGCTCGCGCGCGCCTTACGGACGCGGTGGCGCGGGCCGAGCTGAGCCGCCGGGTCACGGAGGAAGCCACGGCGGCGGCCACCTACCTGCAGCGCCTGCCGATCCGGAAGGATTACGCCGTGCGGCTGGTCCGCGTGGAAGAGATCATCCGGGCGGAAGCGCGGGAGAAGCGCGTCTTCGTGCGCACCGAGGACGGCGACGAGCACCGCACCTACTACACGCTCACCCAACTGGAAGGGCTCCTCCCGCCTTCCCGGTTCCTTCGCATCCACGGCTCCTGCATCGTGAATCTGGACACCGTGGAAGAGATCCTGTTCCTGGGCAACCACTCCTACGCCGTCCGTCTCTCCAACAACGAGCAGTTCCCGCTGGCTCGCGCCCGCTATGCCGAGCTGCAGCGGCGCCTGGGCCTGGACGCCAACCCGGCGCTGGCCCCAAACCCCTGAGGTGCTACAGCAGGATGCCATGCGTGGGCTCCACCGGCGGCGGCACGTTCACTTCCGCCAGCGCCTGGCGAAGGTCGATCTCAATGGTGCGGCATAGCGCCGTCAGCGGTAGATCGTTTGCTCGTAGGCCAAACGGGTTCTCCAACAGCAGCGTGATGCGCGAAAGGGAGAGGATGGCGAACGCGATCACTACCACCACCACCGGCGTGAGCAGTTGGACTTCCGTCACCATCCCGAACGGCAGCAGCGCGCAGTAGAGCAGCACCACCTTGTGCCCGATCTGG
The DNA here is from genome assembly GCA_020696885.1 of Armatimonadota bacterium. The sequence continues at coordinate 9,398 of JAJFMS010000054.1, forward strand.
GTGTACACCGGCGGCAGCGGGGTGTTCCGGATCCGCTCGCAGCCGCCCTGGATGGCGGCGAACTCCGTGAGCGTTTCATCCAGGGCCGCCAGCGCGATGGTGTCCGCCCAGCCCTCCCGGCGGGCCTGCGCCAGCCCGGAGCCCAGCAGCATGACCACCCCCGCCGGGACGTTGCTCATCTGCCGAAGTTGGGTCACCTCCCAGGGCGGCAGCAGGTCTCGCAGCTCCAGCTCCGAATCCTCCCGCCGCAGATGATGGCGCAGTGCGTGCGCGAACGCCATGACCCGGTAGGTCATCTCCTGGATGTACTGTTCCCGCGCCCGG
>JAJFMS010000055.1 GCA_020696885.1 Armatimonadota bacterium
GGCGAGTACCGCACGCTGTTCAGCGAGGCGCAGCGCGCCCGGTGGGACACGCTGAAGGCGGCTGTTACGGCGGTCGAGGCTGCCCGCCCGGCGGCGCTTCCCACGGCACTCGCGATGGCCGACTTCGGGGCCACCCCGCGGGAGACGTGGCTGCTGGACCGCGGCGACCTCCACCTCAAGAAAGAGCGGGTGGAGCTGGGCTTTCTCTCGGTGCTCACTGCGGGGCAACCACCGGCAGCGTATTGGGCCGACGCGAAGCGGCAGGGCACGCGTACCGACACCACCTACCAGCGGCGGGCGCTGGCCGAGTGGATGGCGGACCCGAAGCAAGGCGCCGGCGCCCTCCTGGCCCGTGTGGCGGTGAACCGGCTGTGGCAGCACCACTTCGGGGAGGGGCTGGTGCGCACCGTCAACGATTTCGGCAAACAGGGTGAGGCGCCCAGCCACCCGGAGCTGCTGGAGTGGCTCAGCTCCGAGCTGATTCAGGGGGGCTGGAAGCTGAAGCCGCTGCACCGGCTGCTGGTGCTCTCCAGCACCTACCGGCAGTCCGCGGCGCCCGGAGGCGGGGCGGCGGACCCGCGGCGGGTGGATCCGGAGAACCGCCTGCTGTGGCACCGTGCGCCGCGACGGATCGAGGCGGAAGCGTTCCGGGACGCGATGCTCTCCGTGAGCGGCAGCCTCAACGAGCAGCGATACGGACCGGCGTTCAAGCCGCCGATCCAGCCGGAGGCGATCCAGGCGCGCAACGTGAAGGACCCTTACCCGGCGAACGTGAAGGACACCCCCGAGACGCGCCGCCGCACCATCTACTCGTTCCACAAGCGGGTGGTCCAGTACCCGCTCCTGCAGGCGTTCGACGGCCCGGATGCGGCGGCAAGCTGCGGCCGGCGCAACACCACCACCGTCGCGCCGCAGGCCCTGGCGGTGCTGAACGAACCGTTCGTCCGGCTGCGGGCCCAGGATTTGGCGGCCCGGGTCCGCGCGGACGCCGGAGAGGACGCCGCGGCCCAGGTAGACCGCGCGTACCGGCTGGCGCTCGGCCGGGCTCCGGCGCCGAAGGAGCAGGCCGCGGCGCTGCGGTTCCTGGAGCAGCAGGCGGCTCGGCGCAAGGCGCGGGACGCCGGTACGGACGCCGGACTGTTGGCGCTGACGGACTTCGCCCAGGTGCTCTTCGGGCTCAACGAGTTCATGTATGTCGACTAGAGAGACGCGAATGCGCAAGACGTCGGGCACGCACTGCGGCCGGTACCAGGGCTTTTCCAGCCGGCGGGACTTCCTGAAGAAGGCGGGAGCCGGCTTTGGCACGCTGGCGCTGGCGGAGCTGCTGGGCACGCCCGGAGCCTCCGCGGCGCCGAAGACGGTCACCGTCGATCCGCTGGCTCCTCGGAAGCCGCACTTCGCGCCGCGGGCCAAGCGCATCATCTGGCTGTTCATGGAAGGCGGGCCGAGCGGCGTGGATCTGTTCGATCCGAAGCCCGAGCTCACCAGACGCCACGGCACGAAGTTCGACATCGACGTGTTCAACGGCAATCCGGGGCCGCTGATGCGGTCGCCGTTCACCTTCAAGCAGTACGGCCAGAGCGGTGCCTGGGTGTGCGATCGCTACCCGAACGTAGCGAAGCACGTGGATGAGATCGCCTTCATCAAGAGCTGCTACACGGAGTCCAACAACCACGTCCCGGCGCTTTACCAGATCAACACCGGCATCCCCCGGCCGGGTCTGCCCAGCGCCGGCGCCTGGGTTACCTACGGGCTGGGCTCGGAGAGCCGGAACCTGCCGGGGTACGTGGTGCTGGGCAACAGCGACGGCGTGAAGGGCGGCCCGATCAACTGGAGCGCCGGGTTCCTGCCCACCGGCTATCAGGGCACCCTGTTCCGCTCCCAGGGCGCGCCGGTGCTCAACCTCACCCGCCCGGACCGCGTGACGCGAGACGACCAGCGGGCGCAGATCGACCTCCTCAACGAGCTAAACGCAGAACACCTCCGGGAGCACGACCACGAGGCGGAGCTGCTGGCGCGGGTGCAGAGCTTCGAGCTGGCGTTCCGGATGCAGATGGAGGCTACTGGGCTGGTGGACTTCTCCGACGAGACGGAGCAGACCCGCACGATGTACGGGCTGGACCGGAGTGCCTCGCGCAACTTCGGCACCAAGTGCCTGATGGCGCGGCGGCTGGTGGAGCGCGGCGTACGGTTCGTGCAGGTGTACAGCGACGGCGAGTGGGACGCGCACGGCAACCTCACCGCCAACCACGGCGGCCACTGCGCCGCCACGGATCAGCCGATCCACGGGCTGCTTACGGATCTCAAGCAGCGCGGCTTGCTGGACGATACGCTCATCGTCTGGGGCGGGGAGTTCGGCCGGATGCCGGTCTCCCAGGGCGGAGACGGCCGGGACCACAACCCGCACGGCTTCCTCACCTGGATGGCGGGTGCGGGGATCAAGGGCGGCACCAGCTACGGGGAGACGGACGAGATTGGGTTCAAAGCAGAGGTGGACCGCGTGAGCGTGCACGACCTCCACGCCACGATGCTCCACCTCCTCGGCATGGACCACGAGCGGCTGACCTACTTCCACAATGGCCGCAGCTACCGCCTGACGGACGTGGCCGGGAACGTGCTTTCGAAGATCCTTACCTGAGCTGGTGAAGCCGATCGACCCGCTCGCGCTGAAGAAGCTCCTGGCCAAGCGAGCTGACGGGCTGCCGGCACGCCGCTACTCCACACGGCAGCCGGTAAGAACCGGCTGGCCGCCGTCCCAGGTGACCACGTTGCCCTTGGCGTTGCCGAAGAGCTCGCAGTCGATCAGGGTGCCGCGGCCGTTCTGCGCCACCGCGAGGCCATGCTTCTTGCCCTTATAGATCCGGCACTTGCGCAGGGTAGGGTTCGCCTCGTGCGTGATGCCGACGCCGGAGGTGCCGTTCCCATAGGCCTCGCATCCTTCCAGGGTCCCGGTAGCTGAGAGCCGGAAGTAGACGCCGTCCTCCCCGTTGTCGTAGAACCGGCAGCCGCGGGCCACCGGGTTCGCCTGGGTCTGGATGTTGGCGCCGTACTTCTGGTTCTCGTACATGCTGCAGGCTTCCAGCGTGCCGGTGGATTCCTCTTCGATCCAGATCCCGGCCGAAGCCGCGTGGTGGAGCCGGCAGTTGCGGAGGGTGGGGTTGGAGTTGCTGTGGACGCCGACGTTGGACTGCTCCGCGCCCCAGATCTCACAGTCGTCCAGCACGGGGGAAGCGCCGCCCGTCATGCCGACGTTGTCCTTCTTGCCATCGTGGATGCGGCACCGGCGGAGGGTGGGGGCGCTCTGCTCGCCCATGCCCACGCACTCCCAGTCCTGGCTGCCGGAGATCTCGCAGTCCAGCACCGTGCCGCGGGTGCCGCTGCCGCGGAAGGCGAGACCGCTGCCCCGGGTGTTCCGGATCTGCGTGGTGCGGATCGTGGGATCGCTCCCCTCGAGCACCAGGATCCCCACGGCGCCATTGTCGAAGACCTGGCACCCATCAACGGTGCCCCGGCTCCGGGCGGTGAAGATGATCCCGTTCGGGCTGTCGTGGACCCGCGTGCGCTGCAGCGCCGGGCTGGAGCCGCTCACGCCCACGCCCCAGAGCGCGTTCTTGTAGAGGTCGCAGGCCTCCAGGGTGCCGAGACCGCCGCTGAACACGGAGATCCCGTCGCGCCGGTTGTCGTGGCTCCTCACCCGCCGGAGCACCGGGTTGCTCTTCCCACTGATCCCGGCGCCGCTGCCGGCGTTGGCGAACAGCTCGCAGTCTTCCGCGGCGCCTCCGGCGGCGGCCTCGAAGTGCAGCCCCTCGCCCTGGTTGTCATGGAGGGTGCAGTCCCGGAGCGTCGGCTTTGCGCCGAGGACGGAGACGCCGTGGTTGCCGTTGCCGGAGATCTCGCACCCGTCCAGGCTCGGCTCGGCGCCCTCGAAGATCAGCACGCCGTCGCGGCTGGCGCCCTGAATGCGGCACTTGCGGAGGTAGGGCTTCGACGCGGTCCCGTGAATCCCAACGCTCGCCTTCACGCCGGAGGTGATCCGGCACTCCTCCAGCACCAGCTTCCCAAGTGGGAGATCGACGGTGTGCTCCACCACCTGATCGCCGGCGTTCTGGCGCAGCGTGAGCCCCCGCACGACAGCCACGCCCGCAAAGCGCATGGCGAGTGCGGGCGCCCCGCTGCCTTCCACGATCACCTCGGACTTCGGGGCCTGCGGCGCGATCTCCACGGAGCGCTCCAGCACCAGGCTCTCCGGATAGGTCCCGGCGCAGACCAGGATCCGGGCTCCAGCGGGGGCTTTTTTGAGCGCCTGCCCGATGGTGCGGTACGGGCTGCCGCCGAGCGGCGAGACTACCAGCGTGACGATGGTAGCCGGCTTCCGTACGGGTGCTGCCGGCTGCCTGGCAGCCGGGGCCGTTCCTGCGGTCCGCGCCGGCTTCCGGACCGGCGGTTTGGGGGCGGGCGCTCGGGGTGCGTTACGCCGGGCGGGGACCAGGTCATCCAGCGACACCCCTTTCTTCGGGGCGGCGAGACCGGCCGCGGTTGTCCCAAGGAAGGTCAAGCTCCAGAGGGCCATCCAGGTGTTGCTGCGGGACACGGATCATCCTCACCCGGCGGCGCCGGAAACGGGTAGTCGAAGTGTTGGTGATATTATCGGTGATCCTGGCGGTGCCCGGGTGATTGCGGCTTTGCGTGGTGGACTACGAGTATCGAGAACACCGGCGGTCTGGCGACACGCCGGCTACAGGTAACAGGAGCACCTTCCCGACCGATGATGCTGGCCTCCCTACCGCTGCCAGAACTTCCACCACGGACGGGGCGCCGGCTGCTGGTCCAGCTCCACTTCTAGCTCGCCGGGCGCTTCGTCCACGCCGTAGAGGCGACCTTTCATCCCGAGGTGGAACCGGTCGGTGCCCCACAGCCGCGGCTCCAGGTCCACGTAGATCTGGTCGCTGCGCTCGGTGTCCAGATCGCGCGCCACCCAGGAGAAGACACCCGCGAGCTGCTCCTCGTGCGTGGGAGAGCGTACCAGGAGCTGGAACGCGACGGAGAGGGAGGCCCGGCGCACTTGGAGCTGTCCCGGGTCGTCCAGGGTCTCTTTGCCGCCCGCCAGGAAGTACGGCTTGTCCACGATCCGCAGCCAGATCACCCGGCTGTCGGGGACTTGCGTCCCAAGCTGGTGCTCCAGTTCGTCCCGCACCGCCTGCGCCGGGTCCTCGCCCAGCCACTCCAGCGGCCACTCGCAGTCCCGGATCGGCGTTAGATCACTCCACTCCTTCGAGTAGCGCGCGGTGGGACAGGTTGGACGAGCCGATGTACACGGTGGTGAAGCCGGAGTCCCGCCGGAAGAGCCAGGCTTTGGCATGCAGTCGGGTGCGAGCCGGCGGCGTATCGTAGGCCACGCGGACCGCCACCAACCGGTCCAGCGCCCGCCGCTGGGTGGCACCCATGTAGGTAGACGTGAGCACGCGCAGCCGGCCGCCGCGAGCGAGCAAGCCGCGAATGCCGGTTTCCAGCAGCCGAACCCCGTGCCAATTGATGAACGCGCAGAGCAGATCCACTTGATCAGCGGACTCCAACTCGCGCTGCAACTGCATCCCCAGCCCGGGCTCACCCGGTTCGTTGACCAGGAGCGCACTCTCGGAAAGCGGGATCAACGGCGCTTGCCGGGGCGAATTGCCCAGCGCCAGGACCTCGGTAAGCAGGCGGAGCGGCTCGGATGGATGCTCTTCTGGTCGCCGGTCCGTCTCCGTGGCGTGTGCGTCGAGCGCCTCCAGCGCTGCGGAAGTGGCGGCGGTTAGCGAGGTCAGGTCATCGGCAGAGGTGCCATGCTTCAGAGCCGCGAGGAGCCGTTCGGCTATTCCCGCCAGGTGCCGCGCCAGTAGCTGGGGGGCTCGCTCTCGGGATACCGGCTCGGTGGAAGCCGCCCCCGCCTTCAGCCGTTCCAGCTCGGAAGTGAGCTCATCGGTCAGGAGCCGGTCGTAGAGACCCGGAGGCAGGTGGACACGCCGTTCGGAAGGTTTTGCCATGGTCACCGGGCGGAGGCTGAGACCGGATCAGCTACTTACCGTGCGGTGTGCCCGGTCGAGCTCCGTGGGCGCGGGCTTCGAGCACGATGACTCGGAGGCGTTCCGCTTCGTCGCGGGTGGCGTAGAGCTCGCGGAGGAGGGTGTCGCGGTGGTAAAGCTGATAGGACACGCTGCCGATCGAGGCGGCCAGGCTTACCACCGGGAACAGCACCGTCAGGCGGCGGAGCTGGGCTTCGGTCACGGGTGTACCTCGTGCGGTTTGATCCGTCCCTCGCGGAGATCCAGCTCTGTCTGGAGCATGGTGATCGTCGTCTGGGCCTGGAGGAGGTCGTGCTCGATCTTGCCGCTCTCCTTGCCGATAAGGATCGCCCACACCATGCCGGCGGTCATCACTGCGAAAGAGAAGAGACAGGCGGCGACGTAACGCCGTTTGCTGCGACCTGGATCCACTGGCATCTCCCGAAGCTCCCGCGGCGGGGAATGCCCCGACGTCCGTGCCCAGCTTCCCTCTTTGCCTCCGGCAATCCTGCCGCTACCGCGCGCCATCGATCGCGACCAGCCGGTTGAGCAGCGGCCGCATCAGCTTCCGCCCACGCAGCCCGGTGCGCCAGCGCTCCGGGATCTCACCAACCCCGCCCCGCAGCCCGGCGAGGCCACCTGCCACACAGGCGGTGGTATCGGTGTCGTGTCCCAGCGCGATGGCGGCGCGGACCACTGCCTCATAGTGCGGCTCTTCCAGTGCCACGCGCGCCGAGTGGAGGCAGTCCACCACATAGCCGGTGCCCCGGGCGGGCGGCGGATCGTCTGGGCGGATCGACTGCTCCAGCTCCTCCAGCGCGTCCGGATCCGCCGCGTAGACCAGGCGGAAGGCAGCGACCGCCTCGCGCCACGGGTCGGGGCTCTCTTTCAACAGACGGCGCGCCCAGAGGCAGTAGAGCGCGCAGCAGACCCGCGACCGCCGGTGGGCGTGCGTGAGGCAAGACTGCAGCTCCGCGTCCCGGGCCAGCTCCGCGTCCGAGCCCGGGTGCCAGAGCGCCAGGGGCAGCACCCGCATCAGGGAGCCGTTGCCGTTGTCCACCTCATCGCCCAGCCCGGCTTCCAGCGGCGGCGTGCCATGCTCGATCGCACGCAGGGCTGAGGCGGTGGTGATGCCCACATCGAATACGCGGCCGTCTACCGCCATGTAACCTTCCAGCCGCCAGTTGCACAGGCGGCGGCCGAAGTCCACCGGGTCGAGGCGGTCCTTCTTGAGCAGCGAGGCCAGCAGACAAAGCGCCTGCGCGCCATCGTCGGACCACGTTCCCGGCGGCGTGCCCCGGTGCGCCCGCTCAAAGCCGCGCGGGGGCTCGTACTCAATCTGGTCTCGCGGCGGCAGGTGCGTGGGGCGCCGGTTCTCGTAGGGTACGCCCAGCGCGTCCCCGATCAGCAGTCCCTCGATCGCCCCTTCGAGCCGCTCCGGTCGTGTCGGCATTCAGTACTCCCGAGGCGTGCGCCTCGCTTCGTCTCCGGCGCCACTATCGATGCGGGCCGGCGCGATGCTAAGCGCTGATCCGGGTAGACATAATTCGTCACCACAAAGGCACAAAGACACGAAGAGGAGACGGGTAGCCGTCTCTTCGCACCTTCGTATCTTCGTGGTGAATTCTGCAGACCCCGTTCCCGCCTCCCGTGGCCGTCCGCGTCATCTCCCTGTCTTCTCTTAGTGCCTTCGTGCCTTTGTGGTAAATCCTGTCGACCGGGATCGACTCTAATGACAATCGAAGGGAATCAGGCAACTTTCCGCCCCCCGCCGGGTCGTAATTACGGTTATAGCGGCACGACGGGTAGGGTGATGACGAAGCGGTCGATTCTCTTCATGGCAGGGGTGGGCGCCGTCCTGACGGCGGGGGTTTCCCTTCAGGGTGCGCGAGCCCAGGGTGGCCGCTCCGTAAGCTTCCACAACGAAGTGCGCCCGATCCTGATGAAGCGGTGCTCCGGGTGCCACCAGCCCGCCAGCCGCAGCGGAAAGCTCAGCGTGGGCACCTACGCGGCTCTCAAGTCCGGCGGCGTGGCGGGTCCGGGCTTCGTCTCCGGAAAGCCGGCGGATAGCCCGGTCTACAAGTCCGTCAGCGGCAAGAACCCCACCATGCCCAAGGGCGGTCCGCCGCTCGCCGCGAAGGAGGTGGAGACCCTCCGCCTCTGGATCGAGCAGGGCGGTCGAGACGACACCCCGCAGCCGAAAGATGTCATCAGCCAGGAGACGCCCCCGGTCTATTCCCGCGCCCCGGTGGTCACCGCGATGGCGTACTCGCCGGACGGCAGCCTGCTCGCCGTCTCCGGTTACCGGGAGATCATCGTGCGGAAGTCGGACGGCTCCGACACCGTGGCGCGCCTCGTGGGCCGCAGCCAGCGGATCGAGGGGATCGCGTTCTCGCCGGATGGGAAGTACCTGGCCGCGGTGGGCGGCAATAGCTGCCGGTTCGGGGAGCTGCAGCTCTGGGACCTGGCGGCGCGGAAGCTGGTGAAGAGCCAGGAGATCGGCTTCGATGTCCTCTACGGCGTCTCGTTCTCCCCGGACGGCAAGCTGGTGGCGTTCGGCGGGGCGGAGAAATCCGCCTACCTCTATACCGTGCCCGAGTGCGCGCAGGTGATGAAGTTCGACAACCACAGCGACTGGGTGTTCGGCACCACCTTCACGCGCGACAGCAAGCACATGGTCACTACCAGCCGGGACCGCGCCATCAAGATGGTGGAGATCGCCACCAAGAACTTCGTGGACGACATCAACTACCAGGTCTACAACGGCGGCTACAACGCCATCGCCCGCAACCCGGCCACGGACGAGGTAGCGGTGGGCGGCGACGAGGGCCTGGTGCGGTACTACTCGATCTACAAGAAGCAGGCCCGGACCATGAACCGGGAAGACTACAACCTGCTGCGCACCTACGAGAAGATGCCGCCGCCGATCTACTCGCTGGCGTTCTCCCCGGACGGCGCCCTCTTCGCCGCGGGAGCCCGCACCGGCGAGGTGTGGATCTACAAGACCGCGGAGACCGCGCCGGTCCTCAAGCTGAAGACCCAGGAAGGCAGCGTCCACAGCCTGGCCTGGCACCCCAAGGGAGGCCAGCTTGCGGTGAGCGGCTATGATGGGGCGGTGCGGCTGTACGAGATGCCCGCTGGGAAAGAGGTTGGGAAGTTTGTGCCGGTGCCGATTACGCGGCAAGTGGCGAAGACCAATTGATAGGATCGAAGACACCGATCGCACCTGGCGTCCACCCCCGATAGCAAGCTCCCCTCCTTACCAATGAGGGGGCAGGGGGAGGTTCTTCGGTGACGGTCGACCGTAATCGGCAAGACCTCCCCCAGCCCCTCCTTGGTAAGGAGGGGAGCTATATACTGATAGATCCCAATGAGATCGCATATGAGACTACCCTACCTGCCGATACTAGCGGCCTGTGCGCTCGCCATCCCGGCCTCGGCTGCCCCCACTCCGCAGGTCACCTCCCTGAAGCTCCTCCCCGATTCTTTGAGCTTCTCGGATCGCCAGGACCTTCGGCGTGTCCTCGTGCTGGGCGTCACGAAATCCGGTGAGACGATTGACCTCACCTCCACCGCGAAGCTCCTGCCGGTGGGTGGGCTGGTGAAGGCGGAGGCGGACTCCTTCCTCTCGCCGCAGAAGGCGGGGCAGGGCGTGGTGAAAGTGGTGGCGGCCGGCA
>JAJFMS010000994.1 GCA_020696885.1 Armatimonadota bacterium
GGACGAGCACTATGCCCACGCCGGAGTTCGCGTGACCGCGGTGACGGCCAAGCACGAGTTCTTCGAGGAAGGCCCGGACGGCTTCCCGTACCTGGGCTACGTGCTCACCGGGAACGGCGTCACCTGCTATCACAGCGGTGACACCGTGATCTACGAGGGGCTGCTCACCACGCTGAGCCAGTGGGAACTGGACGCGGTCTTCCTGCCGATCAACGGTCGAGATGCGGTGCGGCTCCGCAGCGGCTGTATCGGGAACATGACCTACCAGGAAGCGGTAGACCTGGCCGGGGAGCTCAGGGTCGGGCTCGCCGTACCGACGCACTGGGACATGTTCGCGATGAACTCGGAAGACCCGCAGAAGTTCGTCGACTACCTGGAAGTGAAGTTCCCCGGCGTGCCCTCCTGGGTCGGCAAGGCCGGAGATACCGTGGTGTTCGGCCAGGGTGCAGTGAGCGAGCGATAGGCGGTGTGCCCGTTCACTCTACCCAGGCCGCGTCGTTCGCGTAGGCACGCACGTACGCGTAGGGCAGCGCTCCATCCCGGCTCGGGCCGCTGGAGTTCCGGATGAGGAACACGCCGCCGCCCGGCTGTGTGCTATCGTCCCGGTAGCCGACCAGCAGCACGCTGTGCCCGTCGAAGACCGCGTCCGGCTCGCACATGCGGAGCACGCCCGCGTCCCACCGCTCGCGCTTCGGCCAGCGCAGCCCGGCACAGACCGGCGAGCCGCTCGCCAGGGTGGCGCGGACGCCTGCCAGTTGCGCGTCGGTCAGGCCGGTGCGGACGTCCCACTCCTTGATCCACTGCATCCGGAGGCCGAGGGACCGCGCCTCTTGCGCCTTGCGCACCGCCGACACCTGGGGGAGCAGCTCGGGATCGAACGCCGGCCGGTAGGGGAGCGCTTCCTCCGGGCAGATGCCGAACTTCTCGTAACCCTGCCAGATCTCGGAGAAGAAGCCGCCGTCCGCGCGTCTCCGCACGGCGCGGTGTGCCGCCCAATTGAGGAACTCCACGCTCAGCGGCGTGCCCCGGCCCTGCTTGGCCGCGGTGGCGAACTCGATGGCGCCGACCATGGCAAAGACGGAGCAGGTCCCGCGGCTGCCTTGCGGCCGGGTCTCCAGGCCCCACTTCGTGAGCTGTGGCCGCAGGTCGACGCTCGGCCGGGCCTCCGGGCGCTGCTCGAAACCGGCAGTCGGCGCCGCGACACCGGCGACCGGGAGGATCGGCAGGCACAGCAAGCCAATAGCGAAGGACGAAGTCACCAGTACAGCCCGCATAGCACCTCCCGTTTCCCCACTATCTTAGGCGGCCGGCAGCCCGAACACCTGCCGCCTGGCGATCTTATCCGGCATGCCCCCCAGTTCAACGCAGCCCGAAGTCAGAACGTTCCGCACCGAGAAGGGCGGGCTGCAGGTCACGTCCGTCGTTCCGGCGGACCCATCAGCCTACCTGGGCGTGCTGCACGGCTACGGTGATCACAGCGGCCGGTTCCTTCACTTCATGCGCTGGATGGCCGAGCGGGGGATCGCCGCCTACTCGTTCGATTTCCGCGGGCACGGGAAGTCCGCAGGGCGCCGGGGCTACGTGAACGCCTGGCCCGAACACCTGGACGACGTCGACATCTTCCTCGCCCAGGAGGAGCTCCAGCCCGCGCAGCGCGGTGGGCGACCGCTCTTCATGCTGGGCCACAGCCACGGGGCGCTGGTGCTCGCGGCGGCAGTGATCCGCGGCCTGCCCGGCGTAGACGGCTGTGTACTCACCGCCCCCTATTTCCGCAGCCGAATGCACGTGCCCGCCCACAAGGTCTGGCTCGCCCGCGGGGTCAACGGCGTGGCCGGCTGGCTGCCCGTGGCGTCCGGCCTCAAGCCGGAGTGGATGAGCTCCGATACGGCGATGGTGGAGGACAGCCGCGCCGACCCGCTCTGCCTGCAGCATGCCACTCCGCGCTGGTTCCTCGGCTCGATCCAGGCCCAAGCGGAGGTGCGGTCGCACGCAGCCGATTTCCGCCTACCGATGCAGGTCCTCATCGGCACCGCGGACCCGATCGCCGACCCGGAAGCCGCCCGTCAGTTCGTGGAGGACGCCGGCTCCACGGACAAGAGCTACCACGAATACCCCGGTCTGCTCCACGAGATCCTCCGCGAAACCGACCGCGAGCGCGTCTTCACGGACATCCTGGATTGGATCCAGGCGAGGTGACCGGTGAGTGGTGAGTGCCTTCGGCGAAGCATCGCCCTCCCTATGGGCTCGGCCCCTCTCCAACAACGTTGGGGAGGGGTGGCCGAAGGCCGGGGTGGGGCCACCAGCCGCTAAATCTCCGCCAACCGGTAGCGCCGCCAGAGGGAGCGGGTGATCCGCTCCGGCTCCGAGCGGACGCCGTAGGCGCTGAAGTGGTCGCAGACGTTCTCGATGTCCCGGAAGAGCAGCTCCTCGGCGTTGCGGTTGGTGCGGGCGTCCACCGCTTGCGGGAAGTCGATCACCCAGGGCATGCCGCGCCAGTACAGGATGTTGTAGGGGGAGAGGTCTCCGTGCACCCAGTTGTCCGCCAGGAATCGCTCGATGTTCCAGAGCAGCCGCTCGTGGCTGCGGCGGGCTTCCTCGAAGGTGAGCTCCACGCAGTACAGCGGCGGAGCGGCGTTGCTCTCGTCGCCCAGGTATTGCATCAGCAGCGCGTGCTCGCCGGAGCGCAGGGGACGGGGAACGTCGGCGCCGGCCTCGTAGAGGCGGGACATGATCTCGAACTCGTGGCCCAGCCAGAGCATCTCGCCGGCCTGGCGGCCGAAGCGGGTCTTCTTA
>JAJFMS010000995.1 GCA_020696885.1 Armatimonadota bacterium
GGGTGGTCAGGGTGCGGCCATTTTTCATCTTGACCTTGGCGGTCTTCTTTCCGCCGTCCTCACCCATCTCCACGGAGTCATAGAGGTCGTCGATGGTCATTTTGCCGGCCTCGCCCTTTGCCTTCTCGACGTCCGCCGCCGTGAACCGGTCCTGAACTCGGGCCGTCATGCCGGCTTTCACCCGTTCCACGTCGCCGGCCTTCACGGCATCGAGTTGGGCGGCGACGGCGGCCTTGGGATCGCTTGCCGTGCCGGCGGTTGAAGTGCCTCCCGTGCCGGCGGTTGATGCGCCCCCTGCGGAAGAGTCGCCTCCGGACGAACAGGAAGACAGCAGCGCGAGCATCATACAGACAACCAGGACGGCAAGGAGTCGTTTCATCAGCCTACCTTTCGAAGGTCGACGAGCAGAGCATTAAACCTGCCCTTGGGTTGCTCCAGGCAGGAGCGAAGGGCTGCAGGCGGGGTGGTCTGGCTACCTCTTATTGCTCCATTCATTGACCCGCAAACGGATAATTCAGCCACGAGACGTAGGGAATCCACCTGCCCCGCCGGCCTACTCCATTCACTGAGGACCGGAAAACGGTTGGCCAGGGCTTCCTGGTGGACGATCGCTCGATCAGGCCAAGAGCGACCAACGGCCCCTCCCCATGCCGATGGAGGTGAGCGGGGCACAGGGAAACCGGCTGCGCATCGACAAGACTATCCAGGCCGCGAGGAGCGCCCTCAAGAGGAACATCTTTGAACGCATTCACCTTCCAGACCCCGCCGAAGATCGTGTTCGAATGGGGCGCGCTGCGACAACTACCTGGTGAAGCCGCCGCGCTCGGGAAGCGGCCGCTGGTCGTCTGCGGCCGATCCCTGCGCGCGAGCGGCGCCCTGGAGCGGGTGCTGGACGGTCTCCGCGCTGCCGGTCTCGATCCGGCGCTGCACGAGGGAGTCCCGGCGGAGCCCGGTCTGGAAGCGCTGCAGGCCTGCATGGACGCCGCTACCGGCTGCGATAGCGTGATCGCTATCGGCGGCGGGAGCGTGCTGGACATCGCCAAGGGCGCCGCCGCGCTGGCTGATACCGGCGCCACGGCCCGCGACTACTTTGCCGGCAAGCCGGTGCCGGATACCGGCAAGCCGCTGGTCGCGCTGCCCACCACGTCCGGCACCGGCAGCGAGGTGACCTGGGTCTGCGTGCTCGTGGACCACGAAACCCGGCGCAAGGCCAGCATCCGGGGACCGGGCATGATGCCCCGTGTGGCGATCGTGGATCCGGAGCTGGCGGTCTCCTGCCCGGCTACCGTCACCGCCTACTCTGGTGCGGACGCCTTCGTGCAGGCGGTGGAAGCGTTCACCTCTCGCGGGGCGAACCCGATGACGGATGCGCTGGCGCTGGAAGCCGTCCGTCTCACCGCGCGCTGGCTGGAGACGGCCGTGGCGGAACCCGAGCACCGGGAAGCGCGGGAGGCGATGGCACTGGGCTCCATGCTGGCAGGGATCGCGCTGAACACCAGCCGGCTGGGGCTGGTGCACGGGCTCGCGCATCCGCTGGGAGCGGTCACCGGTGCGGCCCACGGGTTGCTCTGCGGGCTCCTGATGCCGCCGGTGATGGAATTCAACCGCGATGTCGCAGGCGTGAAGTACGCCCGGCTCGCGGAGGAGTTGGATCTCGTTCCGCCTGGAAGCGACGAAGGCAAAGCGGTGGACGCACTCATCGCGTACACGAAGACGCTGCTCACTCGCGTCGGAGTGCCGCTCCGGCTTGGCGCTGTCGGGTTCGACCCCGTGGACCTGGACTGGGTCGCGCAGGAGACGATGCCCAGCGGCAGCACCAAGGCCAACCCGCGGTCGGTCTCGATCGACGACGCCCACGCCGTTGCACTCTCGTGTCTCTGAGCCCGTTCTGGAGGCATTATGAGTGAACCGAAATACCTCGGTCCCGGGGTGATCCGTGAGTTCAACGATCGCAGTACGCTGTGGTTGCTTGACGACCCGGCCAACCTGCGCGATCTGCTGCAACTCCTGGAGCCCGGTGTGGTTGCCGCGCTGGACTTCGAGCATGCCCAGCGCGTGAACCGCAGCTTCATCCCGGCGGATCTCCGTAAGCAGGAGAGCGACCTCATTTTCCGGACGCCCACGCGCTCGGGAACGGAGCAGAGCGTCTGGGTCTATCTCCTGCTCGAGCACCAGTCCCGGCCCGATCCCGAGATGGAGCTGCGACTGCTGTCGTACGTCACGCAGCTCTGGGAGAGCGAGCGGCGAAGCTGGTTGGACCACAACGTCCCGGCCGCACAGCGACGCCTCTCGCCGGTGGTCCCGATCGTCCTCTACACCGGACACGAGCCCTGGACGGCTCCATTTCGACTTTCGGACCTGGTTGCTGGACCGGCGATGCTGGCCCGGTTCGTGCCGGCGTGGGACACCCTGTTCCTCGATCTCCATCGCACGCCGCCGGAAGCGCTCACGGAGATCACCACGGCGATCGGCTGGGCATTGCGGGTGCTGCAGGAGGAGCGAGCGCCCTCCGAGCAGTTGGAAGCGGTGCTATCAGAGGCGCTGTCCAGGCTGGAATCGCTCACCGATCAGCAGACCGGCCAGTGGGTACGACTGGTGTGGTACTTGCTCCTGATGCTGTTCCACCGCCGCGAGCTGTCGGACTATACTAAGCTACAGGAGACGGTGTGGTCCGGAGCACGACGATCGAAGTTCCGGGAAACGTCCGGTCAGGAGTTAACCACTATGTCGATGACGATGGCGGACTATATGCGTCAGCAGGGAGAAGCTCGGGGGCTCCGAAACGGGTTG
>JAJFMS010000996.1 GCA_020696885.1 Armatimonadota bacterium
GCTACCTGGTGCTGCCCCGGATCGTGCCGGCGGACCTCATGGCCCGGATCAAGCGGGAGCTGGCCGAAGCGGAGATGGGCCACACCAGCTACAGCGTCAACCAGACCCGCTCCACGCGGCAGCCGCAGTGGCTCAGCCGCGCCGCCTGTGAGCTGATTGGGCTCCCGGCGATGGTCGACTTCCTGACCGACCTGATGGGGCCGGAGATCGTGTTCACCCGCGGCTTCTTCCAGCGGACCCTGCCCGGCTCGCCGGGGATCTCGCTCCACACGGACGGTCAACCGCACGGCTCCAACCTATTCGGCTACGAGGGGAGCTGCCCTCGCCTGCTGCGCGTGCTCTACTACCTGGACGACCTCACCGTAGAGCGCGCCCCCTTCCGGCTGGTCCCCCGCTCTCACCTCTCCTTCCACGCCGAAGCGAGCCCTTACGTGCGGTACCACTCCCACCCGGAAGAGATCACGCTGGTGGTTCCGGCCGGCTCCGCGGTCCTGGTGCCGTCCATGCTGCTACACGGGAGCCATCCGAACCGGGACACGCAGCCCCGGGAGCTGCTGCAGTTCGGTTATCGGCCCGCATGGGCCGGGCCGATCCAGCCGGTGGAGGAGTGGGACCCCGAGCTGGTGGCCAACGCCCCCGAAGTCGCTCGCCCATTCCTGAAGAGCCTGAACACGAATAGCGTCGTGTTCGAGCAGCAGCACAAGCCGGCCGGGATGAGGACCGAGGCCCCGGGGATCAACCCCAGCCGCTGGGACGATCGATAGCCGAACGGGGGATGAGGAAGGCAGTTGCCCGCGAAACACGCGAAAGAACGCGAAAAGGAGGGCTTGTGGAAGCGCTCGTGGCGAAGCCCCCGAGACCGCCAGGCAGTCATGTTGAGCTGGTAGCGGCTACGGTGCGGCGTACGTGTCGACTGCGAACATCTCCTATCAGGCTCGGAACGCCGGCTGTGGCGTCGGGCGGCCATCGCCTCCGTGAACGCGTAGGGTGGCAGACTCGCCGGGGAAGATCGGGCCTTCATCCCTCATCCTTCCGCCTTCATCCTTCATCCTTACAACAGCTCGAGCTTCAACCGCCCGAGCCGCTCGGGGTCTGCCGCCAGCTCGATCTCGACGACCTGGCCGTTCCGAACCGTGAACCCGAACAGCACGCGCGGGGTGCCGCCGGGAGCCCACACGGCACCGGGAACGCCATCGATCAGCGCCAACCGGGCCGCCTGGGCCGCGCCGTTGAACTGCTCGGCCACCGCCTGGGCTCCGTGAAGCTCCCCGGTAATCCAGCCGCTCCGCGTCCCCATGCGTAGCGCCGTCTCGTCCACTCGCAGTACCACGTCCGGAGCGAGCACCGCCAGCAGCGCCTGGAAGTCGCCGGCGCGGGAGGCCCGGAAGAACGCCTCCACCACGGTCCGTTGCCGCGCCACGTCCGCCGCGCGGTCCTCCTCCGAGGCGCCTCGCACCCGCCGGCGCCCGCGGCTGGCGAGCTGGCGGGCAGCGGCCGGCGTGCGCCCGACGATGCCGGCAATCTCCTCGAAGGAGACGCCGAAGGCGTCGTGTAGCACGAACGCCACGCGCTCGGCTGGCGACAGGCGCTGGAGCACCGCCCCCATCGCCAGGCCCACCGACTCCGCTTCCAGCGCCTCACGCGCCGGGTCCGCCGCGCCCGGAAGCGCGGCGCCGTCGTCCGCCAGCGGCTCCTCGCGCCGCGACCGGCGCGAGCGCAGCAGATCCAGGCACACCCGCGCCACCACCGTGGTGAGCCAGCCGCTCAGGTTCTCCACGGCGCTGGCGTCGGACCGGCGCAGCCGCAGCCAGGCCTCCTGCACCGCGTCGTCCGCTTCGCTGGCCGAGCCCAGCAGCCGATGGGCCACCCCCAGCAGCCGTGCTCGCTCGGCCTCGAAACGCTGCGCCAACAATTCCTCGTTCATCGGTCACATTCTATCGCCGGGCTCCGTCATGGGGTTGGCGAGCGGGTAAGCGCATCGTGCGCGCCTCTCGCCTTACGCTTCAGAAAGGACAGACCCGTGAAGATCAAGCTGACCCGCGTCTACGTGGACGACCAGGAGAAGGCCCTGCGCTTTTATACGGACGTGCTGGGTTTCGTGAAGAAAGCCGACTTCAGCCAGGGGCCGTTTCGCTGGCTGACCGTGGCCTCACCCGAGGAGCCCGGCGGCACGGAGCTGCAACTGGCGCTCAACAACGATCCCGCCGCTGCGGTCTATCAGCAGGCGGTTTTCCAGCAGGGACAGCCTGCCGCGATGTTCTACACAGACGACGTTCGCGCCGACTACGAGCGCATCCAGGCTGCCGGCGCGGAGTTCACCACGCCGCCCACCGAAGCCCCGTGGGGCGTCATGGCGACGCTTCCGGACACCTGCGGCAACCTGATCCAACTGACGCAGCTGTCGTGGTGACCCGTAATCCGTAATGCGTAAAGGGTGAAGCGCCGTTCTCGTTAGCCGGTTCTTACGCATTACGGATCACGTATTACGCACACGTTCCCCAACGAACGAATGGAGACCCAATGAGCACGGCCCCGAGTACGGACCCATCGCCGCCCGCACCGCATCTTGCCGACCGCCACGACCTGATCCGCGTGCACGGCGCGCGAGAGAACAACCTGAAGGACGTGAGCATCGAGATCCCGAAGCGCCGGCTGACGGTGTTCACCGGCGTCTCCGGCTCCGGCAAAAGCTCGCTGGTGTTCGGCACCATCGCCGCGGAGTCGCAGCGGCTGATCAACGAGACCTACAGCGCCTTCGTGCAGGGCTTCATGCCGACGCTGGCGCGG
>JAJFMS010000997.1 GCA_020696885.1 Armatimonadota bacterium
AACGCTACGACTCCGGTCGAATTCGACCGGAGCCGTTCTCATTCCCGCTCTAACGCTCCCTGGTTGTGCCCGCTACGGTGTCGGCGTCCCGGCTCCCGGCGTTGCCGGACCCTCCGGCACCGGCACGATGAGGCCAGCTAGGAGGATGACCTCCTCGGTTCCCTCGTTGCGCAACTCCCCGCCGGAGCCGGCCGGGCTGAGGTTGGCATCGCCGGCGCTCATGGTGAACTCGGTCTCGGCCGGGATGGCTTCCTGGGCTTCGGCTCCCGGGGTGGCCATGACCGCTCCCCGCGTGAGCTGCGTGGCCACGGTGTTGCGCACGGTCAGCGTCCCGCGCTCCACGTAGATGAGGGTCACGCGCGGGTCGTCGCCCGGAGTGACGATGTGGCCGCCGGGGGCGATCCGCACGCGTTGCAGGGCGAGCTCTGCCGGCTTCGGGAGAGAGGACGGGAGCGTGCCGACGGCCAGCAGCTCGGCCGTGGCGTTGGTGAACACGCTCTCCCCCCTCTTCAACGCGTCTTGGGCACTGGCCGCGAGGCGGGCGCCAAGGGCTGCCACACCGAGCAGCACGAGAGCGACGGCGATGAGGGACATGAGACGACACATCATGGGACTCTCCTAGCACGTTCTACGGTACTGCGATCAGCCCGGGGGTCCCGCCGGTGGGGCTGGTTCCGGGTCGCGACCAACCGTGGTGGCCTCCTGAGCCGCCAGTTACACGGTCGGGAGTTCGGAGGTCGGGAGGCGGGAGAGCATCCCAGGAGGAACGCTTGGCTCTGGTGCGTAGCCGAGCGTTGCGGCAACTCCTGGCTCGCCACCCGCCACCCGCCTCCCGACGTCCGGCTCACGACTCCCGACGCACTGGCGCCCCGACCTGCTCTACCAAGCCGGCGGCGTCCATCTCGGTCTGAAACGCGACGATCTTTCCACACTGGACCGTAAAGAACGAGATACCGGTGTACTCGACCGGGTTCCCGGTCGCGGCGAAGCCGAGCAAGTCGCCGTCATGCGTCCCGCGGATCGTCCACCGCGCGGCCACCTGGTCCCCCTGGACGATCACCTCGTCAAACGTCCACTCCAGGTCCGGCAGCGCGGTCAGGAAGCGGCTGATCTGCGTCCCGCCGTCGACGATCCCGATCGCATCCGGTCCGTTCGCCGATCCGTGCAGATACCCGTCTGCGACGATCTCTGGCATGACGTCGAGGTTTCCGTCGTTGTAGACCTCGGCACGGAGCCGGTCGACGATGGCGACTACGTCTTCCGGGCTCTGGGGGGCACAGCTTGCGCGATCACGAGCCACGTCCGGGGTGGCCGCGGGATGTGCCGGTGCACCAGCCATCCGCGCGGCAGGGCCCGATTTGGTCAGGATGCCGAACTGCCGGAGCCTGTCGAGCTGATTCACCTCAGCCCACATTGCGGTGATCTGCCCGCACGCAACCCGAGCGAAGGCGCTGTGATTCCAGGTTATGGTGTTGCCGGTCGGCGCCAGACCGCGAAAGTCCCCGGTGTGCACCCCGTCAACGACGTAGCGCACGGCGGCGGCATCCTCGCTGGCGACCGATGTGAGCAAGGAGTACTGGATACCGGGGAAGCCGGTCAGCGCCTCACCGTAGATCCGCTTCAGCGCCTCGAGCCCGCTTTCGTCGCTGACGGTGGCACCGTAGTAGGCAACATCGGGTGCCGCGACGGTATCGAAAACGTCCAGGTCACCGCCATTGACCCCCGCTTCGAAAAAGCGACGCACGACCGCGACCGTCGCTTCCGGTGTCGCGGCGGGACACTCGGCCGTCGGCGTTGCCTCCAGGGCCAGCGCGACTGGCGCGGGCGATCCCATCATCCCGAGAAGTATCCAGAGGACCGCCACGAAACGCGTGGTGGAGTTTCTGCCCATGCTTCCCCTCCTCTGCATCTGACACCATCTCCCACCTCAGAATTACTGAACGCTGTTCAGGACCACCCAAACTGCCGCTCCAGCGCCTCCGGGCCCACGTGCATGAGCAGCGGCACCGAGCGGGACCCCTTCCGTGGCCGTTCCGTCCTGGTCGCGGGCGTGGAGCCTCAGCGGACCCGACGAGTGCTGGCAGCGCGCCGGCCGGATCGTCCGCTCCGCGACGTCACTCGGACGGGCACCGAGCGAGACAGGCGTCCTGCTGGGTTGCGCATCGATTGAGACAGAACTCCGCAGAACTGGGATTCATATCGCACGGCTCCAGGCAGCCCTCGTACTGCTCCTGGCACTGGTCATCACAGTCCGGCGACGGCCCAGGCGATCCGTTTTGGCCACTGCCAAGCGAGCCATTCTGACCACTGCCCGGCTGGCTGGTGCCCGGCTGGCCGTTCTGGCCTTTGCCCCGCCGCCTCTTGCCCGCCGCCGCCGGTTTCGCCGCCAGCAGTGCCACGAACAGCCCAGCCCCGGCCAGGCCACGCAGGGCCTGCCGTCGCGACCGGGTCTGGCCGAAGCTGCGTACCAGGCCATCAAACCGCTCTGAATCCATGATCATGTCCTCCATACACGATACGCCGGAGGGCACCCGCCCCCGGCCTGCAGAACCCTCCACGGTCCCACTCTGGGCCGGGCGGGCGACGTTCGCATCTATCGAAGGTCGTATTTCGCGGTCGGCCGGCCACGCACCCGGCTAGGACTTAAGTCGTAGCCGGCTATCACACCGGACACGTCCGCTCCGGCCGGACGCGCACGGTCCGTTATCGCGCCGCAGGCGATCAGCAACGCCTACGCGCCGGATGGATTACTGTCTGAGGCAATCACAGCATAGGGGATAGGGAG
>JAJFMS010000998.1 GCA_020696885.1 Armatimonadota bacterium
TTACCGAACGGGAGCTGCTGCGGGAGCGCTGCCTCCAGGCGCTGCAGCAGCTCACCACGCTGCTCACCCAGGAGCGCGACTTCGATGGAGCACTGGCCGCCGCCCGGCGCGCCGTGGCCCTGGACCCGGTGCGGGAGGAGTCCTACCGCACGCTCATGCGGGTGGCCGCCGCGGCCGGGCAGCTCTCGGCGGCTCTCCAGCACTATGCGGAACTGGAGAAGGTCCTTCGAGAACAACTGGGGCAGTTACCGTCCGCCCGGGCACAGCAACTGGCGCAGGAGATCCGTGACTTTCAGGAGCACGGCCCCCCGAGCGCACCCCTTCAAGCGAAATCCTCGCCAGGTAGTCGGCGGGAGGGCATCGCTTCGGGAATTGTCACGTTCCTGGTGGCTGATCTCCCTGCCCATGAGGCCGCTCCGCACGAACCTCCGACGGACGCCGCTCCTGATCTGCGGTCGCTGTTGAAGCCGTTATTGGGAGCGCATCATGGGCGCCCGTTGCTGCTTCGCGAGGAGCGGGTCCGGGCCGTCTTCGCACGCGCCACCGAGGCAAAGCGGTGCGCGATGGCCTGTCGCCAGGCGCTCGCAGCGGGGGGCGGACAACTGCGTCTCGCACTCCATACTGGAGAGACCCGCGGCCCATCGGGCGAGGCTCTCGGAGCGGCGGATCTCCCCGCGTCGAACACAGTCGCTACGGGGGACAACCCGGCGCTGGAGCACGCGGAACGCCTGTTGTTGGCAGCGCATCCTGGTCAGACACTGGTCTCGGAGATCACGGCTGGCCTATTGCGAGAAGAGCCTACCGCGGCCGGGGCGGAGGCGGCGTTGACCGACCTCGGCGTCTACCGGCTGCGCAACTCCGACGTGACTGAGCGGATCTTTCAGCTCGGTTCGCTCGAAGAGGCATGGACCTTTCCACCACTTCAGGCAGCACCGGGCTATGCGGGTTATCTCCCAGCGACCGCGACCCGCTTCGTGGGCCGGGAGGCGGAATTGGCCGAGCTGGAGTCCCGGCTGCGCCCAGCCGCCGCCGAAGGGCAGACGCGACTCTGGACCGTGACCGGGCCGGGCGGCACGGGCAAGACGCGCCTGGCGCTGGAGGCGGCTGCGCGTCTGGTGCCCGCGTATCAAGGTGCGGTCTGGTTTGCCGCGCTGGCAGAGGTGGGGAGCGCCGAGCAGCTTGCGGGTGCACTGCGGGACGTGCTGCGGCTGGAGCGCTTCACCGGGGCGCCGCTGCGGGAGGCCCTGGTGCAGGCGCTCTCCCGGCAACCGGCGTTGCTGGTGTTCGACAACTTCGAGCAGATCGACGCTACTGGCGTAGCGCTCCTCCAGGAGCTGCTCGGCCGGGTGCCGGAGCTGACCGCCCTGGTTACCTCGCGCAAACGCCTGGGCCTCCCGGGCGAACATGAGTTCCCCCTCAGCCCACTGCCGCTCCCGGAACCGACGAGCGACCCGGAGCGAGTCGGGGTGGCGGCGAGCGTGCAGTTGTTCATCGACCGGGCGCAGGCAGTGCGACCGGACTTTCAGGTGACCCGGCACAACGCCGCTCCGATAGCGGAGTTGTGCCGGCGTCTGGAAGGGCTCCCCCTGGCCCTGGAGCTGGCGGCTGCTCGTACCCAGGTCCTGACGCCGGCGCAGATGCTAGCGCAGTTGGAGCAGCGCTTTCGCTTCCTCGCCACCAGCCGGCCGAACGTTGACGTCCGGCATCGCAGCATGCAGGCGGCCCTCGATTGGGGTTACAGCCTCCTCTCACCCGCCCTCCGTGCCCTCTACGCTCGGCTGTCGGTATTCCGCGGCGGCTGGAGCCTGGAGGCGGTTTCCGGCCTCGGATTGGCGGGCGCCGAGGGAGGGCTCGATCCAATCGAAGGGTTGGTCCAACTGCGAGAGTCGTCGCTCGTGCTGGCGGAAGAGGCC
The DNA here is from genome assembly GCA_020696885.1 of Armatimonadota bacterium. Next base: position 1,914 of record JAJFMS010000998.1, read on the forward strand.
GGCGAGGAGATGCGGTTCCGGATGCTGGAGATGATCCGCCAGCATGCCGCAGTCAAGCTGCAGGAGCAGGGAGAAGCGGCAGCCTGGCGGGGCCGGCACCTCGACTGGTATCTCTCCCTGGCGGAGCTGGCCGAGCCGGAGCTGCGCGGTCCCGAACAAGCTCGCTGGTTGGACACCCTGGAAGCGGAGCGCGAAAACCTGCGCGCGGCCTTAGAGTGGTCGCTCGGCGGGGGTTCTGCGGAAGCGGGGCTCCGGTTGGCCGTGGCCCTCTGTCGCTTCTGGGAGGTGCGCGGCTACCTGGCGGAGGGCCGCCGGTGGCTGGAAGGTGCGCTACAGCAGGCGTCGGAGGCCGGGCCGCTGCTCCGCGCCAAAGCCCTCAACCGCGCTGGGATCCTGGCGCGCGAACAGGGCGACCTGGCCGCCGCCCGGGCCTTCGGTCAGGGCAGCCTGGAGCAGTATCAAGCGCTGGGCGACCTCCGGGGCATCGCCTACATGCTGAACAACCTCGGCACGCTGGCCCGTCACGGGCGGGATTACGCGCGGGCCCTGGAGCTCTATGGCGCCAGCCTGGAGCTGCAGCGCCAGCGAGGCGATGAGCCGGCCGTGGCCGTGCTGTTGAATAACCTCGGCTGCGTGGCCCAGGATCAAGGCGATTACCCGCACGCTCGGAGCTACCACGAGCAGAGCCTCGCCGTCCAGCGGCGGCTGCAAGACCGCGGAGGCATCGCGCTTTCCCTGAACAACCTGGCCGACGTGGCGCGCTGGGCCGGCGACGCAGCCGGTGCGACGGAGTTGGCCCGGCAAAGCCTGGCCCTGTTTCGAGAGCTGGGCGATAAGGCGGGTGCGGCCGCCTCGCTCCACATCCGGGC
>JAJFMS010000056.1 GCA_020696885.1 Armatimonadota bacterium
CGCGTCCGGCGGGATGTCCCGGGTGGTGATCGCCTTGGCTTCCACCCGCTCGCCGCGCAGCGACTGCTGCACGAGGTCAGGGCGGCGGAAGCTCTCCTGGTACCGCTCCGTCGGGTAGAGGGTGCCGTTGACGTTCCACTTGATGAACCGGGAGGCGTTGGTGGAGCAATCGAAATAGCCTTCCGGAGTGATCACGAACCAGCCGGCGCCGGTAGCCACCGTAGCGGGCGTCTCCGACGACGCGAGCTGAACCCCGCCCGCGGCGGGCTTAGACTCGGGGATCGGCACCACCGTTGCCAGTGATCGGCCATCTCGGGGGCTGTGGAGGGAGACGGAGGCGCCGGCGACCGAGATCGGCTGGCGGATCTGAACCGGATACTCCTCCAGCTTAACGAGATCGCTGAACGGGACCTCTTTGCGCTGGGCCACGCTCCAGTAGCGGACCCGCCCGCTGGCGGTACCGGTGGCGAGCAGGCGATCGTTCTCCGAGAACGCCAACGAGGAGACGCGCATCTCGCGGCGGTTGAGCGTGGCAAGCCAGCGTCCGGTCTTCGCATCCCAGAGTCGCGCGGTGCCGTCACCGGCGCCGGTGGCGAGCAGCTTGCCATCGTGCGAGAACGCGATGGCCTGCACGGGAGAAAGGTGCCCCAGGAGCGTCGCCTTCAGGGCGCCGGTAGCCGGGTCCCAGACCTTCGCCGATCCGTCGTAGCTGCCGGTGACCAGGGTGCGGGCGTCCGGTGAGAACATGAGGGCGTTCACCCAGTTGGTGTGGCCCTGCATGGTCGCCTTCAGCGCGCCGGTGGAGGGGTCCCAGATCCGCGTGGAGCCGTCGCTGTGACCGGTCACCAACGACTTCCCGTCGCGGGAGTAGACCAGGGACTGGATCGGGGTGGGGCTTCCCTTAAGGATCGACTTCAGCCGGCCAGCATGAGCGTCCCAGATCCGCGCCGTGTTGTCCCAGCTCCCCGTAACGATCGTCTCTCCGTCCGGAGAGAACGCCAGGGCGGACACCCAGTTGCTGTGCCCGCGCAGCGTGAAGCGGAGCTGGCCAGTCTCGGTATCCCAGACCCGGGCGGCGCCATCGGTGCTGCCGGTGACGAGGACCTTGCCGTCCTGCGAGTAGGTGGCCGTCTGGATCGTGGCTGGGTTGCCCTGGAGATCCTGGCTGAGCTTGCCGGTTTCGGCGTTCCAGATGCGCGCGGTGCCGTCGTAGCTGCCGGTGGTGAGCGTCTTCCCGTCCGGAGAGAAGGCGATGTCCCAGATCAGCGCCGTGTGGCCTTCCAGTTGGGACTTCGGCGCTCCGGTGGTCACGTCCCACAGCCGGCCCACGTTGTCCCAGCCGCCGCTCGCCAGCGTCTTGCCGTCCGTCGAGAACGCCAGGGTCGTGACCCGGTTGGTGTGACCGTCGAGGGTCGACTTCAGCTTGCCCGCGTTGTCCCAGAGCCGGACCTTGTTGTCCCAACCACCGGTAGCTACCACCTTCCCATCCGGGGAGAAGGCGAGCGCTTGGACCGTGGAGCCATGCCCCCGCATCGTCGCCAGCGACTTGCCCGACGATACCGCCCAGAGCCGGGCGGTGCCGTCAAAGCTGCCCGAGGCCAGCATCTTGCTGTCCGGCGAGAAAGCCAGCGTCCACACCATTGCAGAGTGGCCCATGCTCGCTGGACGGGGCTTGCCGGTCGCCACGTCCCAGATGCGGATGGTGTTGTCCCCACCGCCGGAGGCGATGAACTTTCCGTCCGGCGAGTAAGCGAGCGCAGTGATCTTGTCCGTGTGGCCCTTGAGCACCAACCGGTTTTTGCCGGTCGACACATCCCAGAGGCGCAGGGTGCGGTCCCAACTGGCGGTCACCAGCGTCTTGCCGTCCGGCGATGCGGCCAGGTCCCAGATGCTGCCGGTGTGGCCGCTGAGCACGGACTTGAGCTGCCCGGTGCGCGCATCCCAGATACGCGCGGTGTTGTCCTGGCTGCCGGTGGCTACCAGGCTGCTGCCGGCCAGGAAGGTCACCGCGGCGATCGGCGCCGCGTGCCCCTCGAGGGAGGCGCGCACCTGGCCGGTGGCGACGTCCCAGATCCGCGCCGTGAGGTCATCGCTCCCGGTAACGAGCAGCCGGCTGTCCGGCGAGTACGCGAGGGAGGTCAACTGTCGGCTGTGCCCCACCTGGAGCGCCAGCAGCGGGCGCTGCGCCGCCTCCCCGGCCGCGGGAGCCACAGCAGGGGCCGGTGCGAGCTTCGGCGCGGACGGTCTGGCTGCTGCGGGCTTGGGGGCAACCGGCTTCGCAAGCGCCAGGCGCTCCGGCGAAGGCTTCCGTGGGGCAGCGTTGCCGGAGCTTCCGGCACGGCCCGGGACGGCGCCCGTCACAGCACCAAGAGCCAAAAACGAGAGGGTGACACAAAGGGCGCGAGACATAAGGGGTGACCTCCGAAGGAGGAGGAGTGGGAGCCGGACGTGACAACACGCACCAGGCGTAAGGAACCGCCAGTTAACTATATAGCAACACGGCTATCAGTTCGCAACCCGAGCAGGCTTGTTTCGGAGTGGGGACTCTAAAACGGAGTTGCGGATCGAGAGGAGTTTTCGGGGCTAACGACCGTCTGTTGCCTGCAAGCCGGTAACCGTAAGGCTGACCCGATTCTCGGGCGCAGCATGGCGTTGCTGAAGGCCAAAAACGCTCGGGCCGAAGTGTGTTACGCCGGGAGCAAGCTGGCCGCCTGGTTGCGGAGACCGATATCGCGCGGTTGCCCGGAGTCCCGGAGCATCCGGGCAGCACCTACCGGAGACGGCAATCGCGGGATGACTACCACAGTGACCAAGCGAATGCACGGCTGGATCTAAGCTGGAGACGAGACGACCACCTGGTTACGGATACCGGTATCGTGTGGTTGCCCGGAGTCCCGGAGCATCCGGGCAGCACCTATCGAAGACGGCGGCACTATGCGAGAGGCCGTACCCGGATGGCTCCGGGACTCCGTGGCAACCAGGCGGTGACTGCCGCAGTGGGCCAAGTGGGAACAAGGCGGCCGTCTGGTTGTCGATGTTGATACCGCGTGGTTAGACCAGCGCTTCCCAGCCGCTAGCGCGGGCCAGTGTGGTCAGCTCCCCAAAGCGGGTTGCGCCGAGCTGTTCGGCGAGACGGTCCAGGGAGGCGGCGGGTTCCGCCACCAGCGCGGATTGAAGCTCCCGGAAGAGCCGCTCCGCGTGGAAGAAGTGATTGACCGCGGTCTCCAGGTTGCCTTCGGTCTCGGCGATCTCCGCCAGGTTGAAGAGCATCACTGCGATCCAATGGCGGTCCCGGAGGCGGCGGAGGATCTCCAGGCTGTCCAGGTAGAGCCGGCGCGCTTCGCCCAGGTCTTCGCCGTACTGCGCCAGGACCCCCAGGTTGCCCAGCGTCTCGGCCTCCCCACGGGCGTCACCGGCGGCGCGGCGGTGTTTGAGCGCCTGGTCGTACATCTCGCGGGCCGCTTCCAGCTCGCCGCGGCGGGACGCCAGCCGGGCCAGGTTGTGGAGCACCCGGCCGCGGCGGCCGTGGTCCCGCTCCGCCAGCATGGCGAGCGCGTCGTTCAGGAAGACGGCGGCTTCTTCCTGCTCCTTCTGGTCCATCGCCAGCAGCCCCAGCAGGTTCAGCGCTTCCGCCGTGCCCTTGGTATCCCCGATCTCGCGCCGCAGCTCCAGGCTGCGCTCCGCCAGGCGGCGCGCCTCGGCGAAGTCGCCGACGTCATGGGCGATACTGGCGATGCGGTGGAGGATGCCGGCCTGGCGGGCCTCGGCGTTGCTGGTGATGGTCTCGGCCGCTTCCAGCCCGGTTTCGAGGTGGCGCCGGGCGTCGTCCCAGAACCCGCGGCGGTACAGCACCTCGTAGACCACGAGGGCGAGCCGGGCGCAGGCGTCCGGCTCATCGTGGGTGTGGGTCCAGTGCAGCGCCGCGCGGACGTTGTCGTAGGAGGAGCCCAGCTCGTCCAGCGCCTGCGCTTCGTCGCGGGTCCGCATCCGGGCGGCGCGCTTCTCCCCGAACCGGAGGAAGTACTCGGCGTGGCGCCGGTGCACCTCCTCGCCGCCGTCCGGCTCGTCGGCCAGTTTCTCGGCGGCGTAGTCGCGGACCGATTCCAGCATCAGGTAGCGCGTCTGCTGCGTGGCGGCCTCGGTCTCCGCGCGGATGAGCGAGTGGCGCCGCAGCTCCATCACGCTCTCGAACGGATCGAGCGCCTCACACACCTCCTCCGCGTCCTCCATGGAGAAGCCGCCGGAGAAGACAGAGAGCTGCGCGAAGATCGCCTTGTCGTCTTCCGTGAGCAGGTCGTACGACCAATCGATCGCCCCACGCAAGGCGCGCTGGCGCGGCGGAAGGTCCGGGGAGCGGGTCTGCAGCACCCGGAACCGCTCCGCCAGCCGGCTCAAGATCTCGCGAGGGGTCATCCCCACGATGCGGGAGGCCGCCAGCTCGATCGCCAGCGGCACGCACTCCAGGCGGCGGCACAGCTCGGAGACGTCCGCCGCGTTCTCCACGGCGATGGAGAACTCCGGCTTCCGGCTGCGGGCGCGCTGGAGGAAGAGCTCTTCGGCGTCCCGCTGGGGCAGCGGGCGGATCTCATAGAGCCGCTCGTGGCTGATCTCCAGCGCCCGGCGGGTGGTGACCACGCACTTCACCCGGTTCGCCGCCACCAGGATATCCCGCACCACCATCCCCACGTCCGGAATCTGCTCGGTGTTGTCCAGGAGCAGCAGGAGGTGCCGGTCTCGCAGGAAGCTGTGCAGCTGCTCCTTCACGGAGGGCTGCGGCTGGAGGTGGACGTGCAATTGGTACGCGATCCGCTGGATCAGGGCGGTCCCGGTGGTGGCCTCTTCGGCCTCGATCCAGAACACGCCGTCTTCGTAGTCGAAGAGAGACCGCTCCGCGAGCTGCAGCGCCGTGCGCGTTTTGCCCATGCCCCCGAAGCCGATCAGGGTCAGCAGGCGGGTCTTGCTGTTCCGGAGCAGGCTCCGCAGCTCCGTGAGCTCCTGGTTCCGGCCCACGAAGGTGGTGGGCGCGTCCGGGACGTTGGTCTTGGACCGGTCCAGCGTGGTGCTGGTCTTGAGGTTCGGGAAGTTCCGGTGCGGGAGCGTGGGGTCCCGCAGCTCGAAAAGCTGCTCGTCGTCGTCCAGGCCGCGCAGGCGGTGGTTACCGCGGTTGATCAGCTCCACTTCCTGGGCGAAGACCGGCTCCACCAGGTCGTGAGTGGCCGCAGACAGGAGGATCTGCCCGCCGTGGCCCGCGGACGAGATCCGCGCCGAGCGGTTCACCATCGGCCCGAAGTAGTCCGGGCGGCCTTCGGGGTCCTGTCCCAGCAGCGGCTCTCCGGTGTGCATCCCGATGCGAACGAGGATCTCGTCCACTCCGGCCAGCCACTTCTCGGCGGCCAGGGCGCGCTGCGCGTCGATGCCGAAGCGCACGGCGTCGCACGGGTCATCGAACGCCACCATGAACGAGTCGCCCTGCGTCTTGACCTCGTAGCCGTTCCACCGGTTCAGGCAGGCGCGCAGCAGCTCGTTGTGGCGATCGAGCACCGGCCGGAAGCCGTCGCCCAGGGTCTCCCAGTGGTTCGTAGAGCCCTGGATATCGGTGAACACCAGCGTGATTGTGCCGGTCGGTGCGGTGACGGCCATCGGATCCTTCCAAGCGCGCGAGCAGTCCCCAGGGATGAACACGGGCTGCGACCTGCCGGCGCCTGTTACTTCGTAACTGCTGCTGCTAAGTCCCACACCGGGTGGCGACACTCCTGCCGCGCATGACGCTGACTTGCCGCTCTTTTAACCGCAATGCTCCGGGCGCTCGTACTACGTGCTGCGTAATGCGTAATGCCTACCGAGCGAGGGCGGCTTCTTTACGCATTCCACAGCACGCATGGCCAGTCCGGAAGGGTTCCCGGCGACCGATTACCAACAACCCCTGGAAAGCAGCGGCCGTGACCGGACCCCGGCGGCGCGCGAGCCGGTGGAGAGGGAGCGCACCCCGTGATCCAGGACCAGTACCGCGTGGCGGTGATCGGCTGCGGCAAGCCGCACCAGGAGGCCGGAGCCACCGGCTTCGGCATGGCGTACTCGCACGTGCGCGGGTACCAGCTCACCGGCGCCTGCGAGCTGGTGGCCGTCGCGGACATCCGCCCGGAGAACGCGGAGCAGCTCGTGGCGCACACCGGCGGCTCGGCCCGGGTCTACACCGACTATCAGGAGCTGCTGGAAGAGGAGCGCCCGGACGTGGTGAGCATCTGCACCTGGCCGAGGCTGCACGGCTCGATGGTCCTTGCCGCCGCCTCCGCGGACGTGCGGGCGATCCACTGCGAGAAGCCGATGGCCCCCACCTGGGGCGAGGCGAAGGCGATGCACAAGGCCGCCTCGCAGAAGGGGATCCAGCTCACCTTCAACCACCAGCGCCGCTTCCTGGAGCCGTTCCGCCTCGCCCGCCAGCTCGTGCGGGACGGGACCATCGGCACGCTGACGCGGCTGGAGGGCGCCTGCGACAACCTGATCGATTGGGGCACCCACTGGCTGGACATGTTCTTCTTCTACAACGCGGAAACGCCGGCCGACTGGGTCCTGGGCCAGATCGACGCCCGCACCGGGCGCACCGTCTTCGGGCTGCCGTTGGAGGACCAGGGTCTGTGCGAGGTGAAGTTCCGCAACGGTGTCCGGGGCCTGCTGTTCACGGGCCACGACTCCGACATCGGCTGCCAGAATCGACTCATCGGCACGGAGGGCGTGATCGAGCTGCACCAGGACGCGCCGCACGTCCGGCTGCGCGGCCGGGGCGACGCGGCGTGGCGCTCCATCGAGACGGCCGAGGCGCTGCACGGCGGCGGGGCGATCGAGCGGGGGATCGTGGACCTGATCTCCTGCCTGGAGACGGGCGAGGAGCCGGAGCTCAGCAGCTACAAGGCCATGCGCGCTACGGAGCTGATCTTCGCCACCTACGAATCCAGCCGGCGCCGCGGCCGCGTGGACCTTCCGCTCAAGGCCGAGGACTCCGCGCTGCTCTCGCTGCTGGCGGCAGGAGAGGTAGGTCCGGAGCGAACGTAGGGACTGCAGCGACAATCCGCGCGACGCCATCCAATGACGGGTGCCCAGGGATGAGATCCCGGCCAAGACGGGGGAGATAAGCAAGTGAAAATCGGTTTCCGTATCCCCGGCAAGGCCCGGGAGGTCTCGTTCGAAGAGCTTTGTGGCTGGGCAGTGGACACCGGTTTCGGGTCGATCGACCTTGCGAGCCCGGACGCGGAGCAGATCGCCGCCGCCCGAGCCGCGGGGCTGGAGATCGGCACCATCGATCTGCCGGTGCCGGCCCTGCGCGGGATGCTCACCGCGGATCCGGAGAAGCAGCAGTCCGGCCTGGACGCGGTGAAGGCCGCGATCGACGGCACCGCGGACGCCGGCTGCAGCCGGATGTTCTTTGTGCTGCTGCCGGAAGATGTCGCGCAGAAGCGGGCCGACAGCTTCGCGATCTGGAAGGAGACGTTCCCGGCCGTGATCGCGCATGCGGAGGCGCGTGGGGTCCGGCTGGCGCTGGAGGGGTGGCCGGGGCCCGCGCCGCACTACCCGGCGCTGGGCTGCACCCCCGAGATGTGGCGCGCGATGTTTGCGGCGGTCCCTTCGGCCTCGTTCGGGCTCAACTTCGATCCGTCGCACCTCGCCCGGATCGGCATCGACTGGCGCCGGGCGCTGGACGAGTTCGGAGACCGCGTGATCCACGTCCACGGCAAGGATACGGACATGGATCCGGAGCGCCTGTACGAGCACGGCAGCCTGGGCCCGACCTTCCGGAAGCCGGTAGGGTTCAGCGAGAGCTGGTGGCGCTACACCATCCCCGGTGAGGGCGTAGTGGACTGGTGCCGCCTCATTGGTCGCCTGGAGGACTTCGGGTTCGACGGGGTGGTGAGCGTGGAGCTTGAGGACTATCGGTATCATGAGACGTGGGCCCTGCAAGCAGACGGCCTGCGCCGCAGCCGGGAGCACCTGGCCCGCTGGGTCCGCTAGGCGACCGTAGTAGGCAGAATTACCACCAAGACACGAAGGCACTAAGAGAGGTTTCCCGGTTCCTCCTCGTGCCTTGGGGTCCTGGTGGTGACGAGTCGGGCGAGCCCGAGGGGCAGTCCGGATCAGCCTTGACCGCCACGAGAGGCGGGAACGGGACCCGTAGTACCACTGCGGACCCTGCGGAATTCACCACAAAGACATGAGGGCACGAAGAGCAGGTTTTCCGGGCTCCACTTCGTGTCTTTGTGCCTTTGTGGTGATGAAACGGGCGAGCCCGAGGGGCGGCCCAGATCAGTAGTACCGGACGCTGCCAGCTGCGACAGCGTCCGGATAGCGTGAGGACGACACTAATGTCCTGGTTTCGTCGCACCCCTGAAGGGCCGTGAGATCTGGGGCAGGTGCCCGCGCCCTGGGGAGACCGTCCTTCCCTCTACCAGCACCTCCGGTCCAACCTCGGCACCGCGGACGAGCGGTTGACCGGGACGCCGGGGGATTTACCACAAAGGCACGAAGAAGTGTGGTTGGAAGGGCAAATTGGGCCAGGAAGCTCGGTTTGGGCACTGGCAGTCTCATCATGCCGTAACGCGCGACTAATTGGCTCGCCTGTCTCCTCTTGGTGTCTTCGTGCCTTTGTGGTAAATCCCCCTTCCGAGAAGCCCGGCCCCGAAGTGCGCACAGGGAAACCGGTAGTGGGCGTGCAACGGCTACCGCGTGAAGCGCGCTGACGTCCTGATCGGATTCATTTTGGGCCTCGGGTTGCTCCTGAGCTCGTGGCTGGGTTGGCTGCGGCTGGAGTGGACGGAGGCGCTGGGCTTTGTCACCGGGGGCGCCTGCGTGTACCTGGTGGTCCGGGAGCACATCTGGAACTTCCCGGTCGGCATCGCCAACAACGTCTTCTTCTTCGTGCTGTTCTACCGCAGCCGGCTCTACGGCGATGCGTGGCTCCAGGTGGTCTACCTGGGCCTCGCGGTCCACGGCTGGTATTTCTGGCTCCACGGCGGCGAGAACCGGACGGCACGCCGGCTGGGCTACGCCTCGGTGCGCACGCGAGCTGCGGTGGCGGCGTGCGTGCTGCTCGGCACGCTGGCGATGATCCCGCTGCTCCGGGCGGTCCACGACCCGGCTCCGGTGCTGGACGCGTTCACGACGTGCCTGAGCCTCGGCGCGCAGTTCCTGCTCAACCGGAAGTCGATCGAGAACTGGTATCTCTGGATCACGGCGGACGTGCTCTACGTCTACCTGTATCTGGCGCGCGGGCTGCAGCTCACCGCGGTGCTGTACTCGGTGTTCCTCTGCCTGTGCGTGGCGGGGCTGGTGAGCTGGCAGCGGTCGCTGCGACAGGAGAGCGCGTTCGCCGCGGTGGACCCGGGGCCGGTCGGCGGTGCTGCCTGACCCGAAGAGGAGTGCTTGTGACGCGCGGACTGGTAATCGGCAAGTTCTATCCGCCCCACCGGGGCCACAAGTACCTGATCGACAGCGGCCGCGCGCAGGTGGACGAGTTGACGGTGATCATCTGCGGGAAGCCGGACGAGGTTCCGGCCGGGGAGCTTCGGGCTGCGTGGCTGCAGGAGATCCATCCGGACGCGCGCGTGCTGCTGGTGAACGACCAGCTCGATCCCGACGACTCCCAGGCCTGGGCGGAGTA
>JAJFMS010000999.1 GCA_020696885.1 Armatimonadota bacterium
TCCGCGTCTTCAAGTCGCTCAGCGACGCGGAAGACACCGAGTTCAACCGGTTGTTCCAGGACGCCATCGGCGCCTAGGTGAGCGATGGCTGGCACCGCGGCCGCGAGTGATCGGCACAGCCGGCTCGCGCCCTATCTGCTCATCGCGCCGGGGATCCTCTGGCTGATCGTGTTCTTCATTGTCCCGCTCATCGCCCTGGCGCAGAACTCGGTGGCGGCGAGCGGGGAACCGTGGTGGGACGGCTACGTGCGGGCGCTGAGTACCTACGGCACCCACTTCTTTCGGTCGTTCCGCTACGCGCTCATCGCCACCCTGCTGGCACTGGCGTTGGGGTATCCGCTGGCGTACGTCATCGCGTTCCGGGCCGGCCGGCTCAAGAACCTGCTTCTCGGCCTGGTGATTCTTCCTTTCTTCACCACCTTCCTGGTCCGCACCTTTGCCTGGAAGACCATCCTCAGCGACGGCGGTCCGGCCGTGTGGCTGCTGCGGGAGATGCACCTGCTGGCGGAGGACGGGCGGCTGCTCGACACGACACTGGCCGTGATCGGGGGGCTGACCTACAACTTCCTGCCGTTCATGATCCTGCCGATCTACGTGAGCCTGGAGAAGATCGACCGTCGCCTCGTCGAGGCGGCGCAGGACCTCTACTCCACGCCGCTGGGCGCCTTTCGCCGGGTCGTGCTGCCGCTCTCCCTGCCCGGCATCTTCGCGGGGAGCCTGCTGACCTTCATTCCCGCCTCGGGTGACTTCATCAACGCCGAGCTGCTGGGGAGCCCCAATCAGCAGATGATCGGCACCGTCATCCAGAACCAGTTCCTGGAGGTGCGCGACTACCCGCTGGCCGCTTCGCTCTCCTTCGTGCTCATGGCCATCATCACGCTGGGCGTGATGGCCTACACCAGGGTGCTCGGCACCGAGGAACTGAGCTGATGCGGGCCGGCACGCTGGGGACCCGGGTCCTCGACGGGTACGCCATGCTGGTGCTGGGGTATCTCTTCCTGCCGATCCTGGTCATCGTGCTGTACAGCTTCAACAAGCCGGCGGGCAAGTTCAACTTCGTCTGGAAGTCGTTCTCGCTGGACGCCTGGGCGGATCCGTTTCGTTTCCCAGCGCTGGTGGATTCGATGATGCTGAGCCTCCGGGTGGCGGCGGTCTCCACCTTCGTCGCGATCATCTTCGGCGCGATGATCGCGCTGGCGCTCTCCCGCTACCGCTTTCGGGGCAGCGGGCCGGTGAACCTGCTCCTGGTTCTGCCGCTGACTACTCCGGAAGTGGTGTTGGGGTCGTCGCTGCTGGCGCTCTTTCTGGATTTCGATGCCCGCAGCGGCTTCGGGACCATCGTCATCGCCCACATCATGTTCTCGGTGAGCTACGTGGCGCTCACCGTGCGTGCGCGCCTGCGGGGCTTCGACTGGACCCTGGAGGAAGCCGCCATGGACCTGGGCGCGACCCCGTTCCGGGTGTTCCGCAAGGTGACCCTCCCGCTGATCGCGCCCGGCATCGCGGCCGCCGCCATGCTCGCCTTCGCGCTGTCGCTGGACGACTTCGTCATCACCCTGTTCACCGCCGGGAGCAGGCTCACCTACCCTCTCTATGTCTACGGCGCCCGCCGCGCCGCCTTCCCCCCGCAGATCAATGTGCTGGCGACGGCCATCCTGCTGACCAGTCTCCTGCTGCTCGGCGCCACCGTGCTCTGGCAGCAACGGGTGCTCCGCCAGCGGACGGCCGGGGCGCTCCTGCCCTGAGTTTCGAGCTGTCATCCCGAGAGAGCGAAGCGACCGAGGGACCTTGCCGATGCGGGCAGGATCCCTCGCATTCGCTCGGGACGACAGGGCGCGCTCACTCCAACAGGCCCAGCGTGGCGAGGCTGACGAAGCGATCTCCCCCGATGATCACGTGGTCGTAGAGCGGGAGATCGAGGAGGCGGCCAGCCTCCGCCAGCTGGCGGGTCACCGTGCGATCTTCGGCTGAGGGCGTCGGGTCGCCGCTGGGATGGTTGTGCACCACGATGATCCCCGCGGCTGCCTCGGCAATTGCCGCGCGGAACACCTCCCGCGGATGCACCAACGAGCTGTTGAGGAGCCCACGGGTCACCAGCACCTGTCGCAGGACCTGGCTCTGGCTGTCGAGCGCGAGGAGGTGGAACTCCTCGACCTGGAGGTCGCGAAGCCGGGCCTGAAACAGTCGCGCTACGTCCTCTGGCTCGCGGATCCGGGGCGCGGGCGGCCGTCCCTCGTCGGCCAGCCGCGCGCCGATCTCAAAGGCCGCCAGAAGCCGTGCTCCCTTGCCGGGGCCGATGCCCTCCGTCCGGAGCAGTTCGGCGCGCGGGCGCCTGGCGACCCGCCGGAGCGATCCATCACCGACCTCCAACAGCAGCGCCGCCAGGTCCAGCGCGGTGCGGCCGCCGGTGCCGGTGCCCAGCAGGATGGCGAGGAGCTCGACGCTGGTGAGTGCGGCCGGGCCCAGCGCCCAGAGACGCTCGCGCGGGCGCTCCGCGTGGGGCAGCGCGGCGATCACGGCGCACATCCTGCGAAGCTACGCCGACGCCGCCGCCCGAGCGTGCTGTATTCCTGCGGCTGGGACTGGACTCACTCGCGCAGAGCTGCCGCGAACTCGGCTGCCGTGCGGAAGCGGTCGGCCGGGCGCTTGGCCAGTGCCTTCACCACGGCGCGCTCCACGGCATCCGGTACCGCCGGGCACACCGAGCGCAGCGGCGGCGCCGACTCCGCGACCTGCCGTGCGAGCACCGCGGCCGACGTGGCGCCTGTGAAT
>JAJFMS010001000.1 GCA_020696885.1 Armatimonadota bacterium
CCGTGAACTCGGATGAAGGGACCATCCACGTGCGGGACCCCGACGGCTGCCTCCAGCGAGTGCGGGCACGCAGCCCCTACGGGCCGTTCGATCCCGGGACGCAGGTGATCGTGCTGGGCTACGATCCGCAGAGCAACCTGTACGAAGTGGACGACTCGACCCGGTTCGTGGAGCGCTGAATCCAGAAGCGTCGAGTATCCAACGCGAGATTCGCCCGTTTACAGAATACGGACCGCAAGCTGGTGATGTAGCGGTCTGATCCGGGGCAGGGAGTGCCAGCCACCTCGCCTGCCGGGAGTACGGTTATGATCGTGGGAGTCTTGCTCACCCTGATGGGGGTGGGCTGCATCGGGGCAGCGTTTATCAACCCGCTGCCGGGCATCCACCCGGCGGTGCTGGGTGTGCTGGGCGTGGTGCTTATCATCGTGGGCGGCTGTGTAACGGTGCTCAGCGTCTACCGGCGGACCGCCGCCAACGAGGCACTGGTGCGCACCGGAATGCAGGGCGTGGCGGTGGCGCTGAACAGCGGTATCAACGTCTTCCCCCTCATCCACCAGGTGGTGCCGGTCTCCCTGGAGACCATGAAGCTGGAAGTGGAGCGCCAGGGCCAGGACGCGCTCATCACGCAAGACAACCTCCGCGTGGACGTGAAGGCGGAGTTCTACATCCGCGTGAACCCCACCGAAGAGGACATCATCCAGGCGGCGCGCTCGCTGGGCTCCAAGTCCGTGAACGCCGGCGCGGTCGGCGCCCTCGTCTTCGAGAAGCTCGTCTCCGCGCTGCGCTCCGTGGCGGCCCAGAAGGACCTCGCCGCGATCCACAGCGACCGGAAGACGTTCGCCAGCGCCGTCCAGGAGCTGGTGGCGGAAGAGCTGCAGCAGAACGGACTGCTGCTGGAGTCCGTGACGATCTCCCGGCTCGACCAGACCGACCCGCACGGCCTCTCGGACGAGAACATCTTCGACGCCCAGGGTAAGAAGAAGATCACGGAGATCACCGCCGCCGCGCGCGTGGAGCGGAACCGGCTGGAGCGCCTGGCGGAGCAGGCGATCACCCAGCAGAACGTGACCACCACGGAGCAGGTGCTCAACCTGGAGCGACAGCGGGCCGAAGCCACCGCCACCCAGGAGCGCGACGTGGCGAACATCCATTCCGAGCGCGCCCGGGAAAAGCAGGCGTTCGCCATCGAGCAGGAGCGGGCGATCAAGGAAGCCGAGATCTCCCGCGACCTCTCGATCGAGACCGCCAACATCGAGCGGGACCGCACCCTCATTCGCCGGCAGCAGGAGCGCGAGCAGACCGACATCGAGCGCGTGAAGGCGATCGAGCTGGCCGAGCGGATGAAGCAGATCGCCATTGCGGAGCAGGACACCGCGCGGGCGCTCAAAGAGCGCGACGCCCTTTCCGCCCAGGCCGAGCGAGAGCGCGCCAGCCAGCAGATCGTGACGGTTCAGGCGACGGCGCAGGCCGATCGTGAAGCCCAGACCAAGCTGATCGCCGCCAAGCAGGTGATCGAGCAAGAGCGGATCAAGCGCGAGACCGACGCCGAGGTGGCCGCCTTCACCGAGCTCCGGAAGGCGGAAGCCAACCAGAAGTCCGCCGAGCTGGAAGCCCAGGCGCGGCTCCGGTTGGCCGAGGCGGACTCGAAGTCCAAAGAGATGGTGGCGCAGGGCGACCAGGCCCAGCGATTGGTGGAAGTGAACGTCGAGCGCGAGCGGGTGAGCGTGGAAGAGGCGCGGGTCGAGGTGGAGCGGAAGGCGCTCGAGAACCGCCAGACCTACGATCGGGCCGCCATCGAGTTCGAGATCACGAAGCTGCGCGTGGAGGCGGACAAGGACGTGCAGATCGCGCTGGCCACGGCGCTGGGGCAGTTCATGTCCAAGGGCAACTACAACATCTACGGCGACCCGACCACGATGTCCACGATGTTCAACCAATACACCCAGGGGATGGGCTTCAGCAACAAGCTGGACGGCATGCTGAAGACACTCCCGGGGCCGCTGCAAGACGTGCTGGCTGGCATGGGCCCGCAGGCCACGCAGTTGCTGGAAGACTTTGTGAAGCAGCGCGCCGGAAACGGCCACGCGGCGCCGAAGTCCGAAGCCCCCGCGGTAGTAGTGGCGGCAGAGACGGTATCCGAGCCGAAGAAGCAGGCGGAGTAGCCAAGGAAAAGACCGTCATTGCGAAGGTGCGTCTTTTGCACCTGTGGCAATCCCAGCCGGTTACGGGTCCGGTCAACCGTCGAAGCGCGGTTGCGGGTCCTGCTCAACCTTCGGGATTGCCACACCGCCCATACGGGCAGGCTCGCGGGGGCGCGATGGAGATCGGGCGGGGCGATAGGCGGTTCGCAATGACGTGAAGGACCGGAGGCAAGATGAGCGGAGGACCGACGGAAGGGCTGGTGGCGATCCTGGCGGTGGTGCCGTGGATCGTAGGGCTTCTCGGCTGGATCGTCACGATCCTCGCGCTCGTGGATGCGATCCGGGTGCCGCGGGACAGCGATTACCGCGCGGGGACCAAGATCATCTGGGTCCTCGTAATTCTGCTCCTCAACTGCGTGGGAGCGATCGTGTACTACGCCGTCGGGAAGCCACGGCGCGGCTGATTGACCACCGGGAGGCGACATGAGGCTGGGACCGATGGAACTGGTGATGATCCTGGCGGTGGCCGTACCGTGGATCGTCACCATCATTGCCCTGGTGGATGCGATCCAGGTACGGCAGGATAGCGACTACCGCGCGGGAACCAAGATCATCTGGGTGCTGGTGATC
>JAJFMS010000057.1 GCA_020696885.1 Armatimonadota bacterium
CCGGACTGCATGCTATGCACGGTGTTGCCGCCGATGACGCTGGGCGGACGGGCGATCTCGATGCGCGGCAGGTGGGCGGCGGTGCGGAACAGCGCCTCCATAGAGGTGCCCACGCCGGGGGCGATGGCGCCGCCAAGGTACTCGCCCTCACGGGAGATGGCGTTGAAGGTGGTGGCGGTACCGAAATCCACCACCACTGCCGGCGTGCCGAAGTGACGGAGCACCGCGATGGCATCCACCAGCCGGTCCGCCCCCACCGACTCCCGCGGCGTGTAGCGCACCGGGATATCGGGGCGGAGGTTCTCCCCCACGATCCCCGCTTCGATCTTGACGTAGCGCCGCACGAAGTAGCGAAGCGCGGGCGCCAGGGGCGGCACCACGCTGGAGATGGCCACGCCGCTGATATCGGCGAAGCTCATGCCGGAGGTGGCGAGCAGGGAGCCGATGAGCAATCCCAGCTCATCGCCGGTCCGCTGGCGGTCCGTCGCAATCCGCCAGTTGTCCACCAGCGTCTCACCCCGGTACACGCCGAAGTGGATATTCGTATTTCCAACGTCGATAGCAAGCAGCATAGCCGTGTCTCAAGCGCCCTATTATACACAATTCGCGGTGCGGGCGCTGAGAGGGGAGGCGTAATGCGTAAAGGCGTAATGCGTAAGGACACCGCTCCCATTCCCATTACGCCTCACGAATTACGCATTACGGGCCGACCGGCTGCTGGCCACCGTCTTCGTGGTTTGTCCGGATCCGGTAGCACACCCCAAGAACGGGATTATGAGCCTGGCCGGAGCCACCGCTCGAACCAGGCCAGCAACTCCCGGCGCATCTCCGGGGTGACGGTGTGGCCTACCTCCGGGTAGAGCACGCTCCGGAACCGGTCGCGCGCGCCGGCCGCGGAATAGACGCCGCTTACAATCCGGTCCAGGTCCCGCACGCCGTCGGCGGGGGAGCCGGCGTCCAGGTCTCCGGTAAGCGCCAGGAACGGGCGCGGGGCGATGAGCGCCAGGACGCCCTCGCTGTCGAAGTGCTTGAGCAGGCCGTTGGTGAAGTAGTAGATGCCGTGCTGGTTCAGCCCGCCGTGGCGGATCAGGTTCTCATACCGGGTGAGGCAGGCCACGCCCACTGCCGTGGTGACGCGGTCATCCACGGCGGCCAGCCACCAGGCGCGGGTGCTGCCCATGCTCATTCCGGTGGCGCCGATCCGCTTGCGGTCCACCTCGGGCCGGCTGACCAGGTAGTCGAGCGCGATCTGGTCGTCCCGCACGAACATGCCCCAGAGCGTGCGGCCCAGCCAGATGTTCAGCTTGTAGAGGCTGAGCTGCTCCTCCGTTTGCACCTCCCGGGAGCCGGCGGGACCGGTCCCTGCGCGCTCGCCGTGCCAGTAGGCGTCCGGCGCGAACACCACGTAGCCGGCCCGCACCAGCACCTCCCCGAGGGCCTCCTCGCCGCCGTTGGTGCCCGGGGTGATCACCTGGGTCTTGTCCGGAGTGGAGGAGTGCAGCCAGAGCACGGCGGGCGCCGGCCGCTTGAGGCCCGTGGGCGTGAGCAGCAGCGCCGAGACCTCGTTGCCGACGCCGTTGTCCAGGGCGACCCGCTCCAGCACGTACCCGGGCCGGAGCTCGCGGGAGAGGATGCGGGCCTTGTCCACCGCCGGCCGAGGCGGCAGGTCGCCGAGTGACTCGACCACCTTCCGGAGCACCTCCGGCCGGCGCCGCTGCCACTCCTTCGCGTCTTTCGGTGCGTCGAACCGGCCAAAGGTGAGCTTCCGGTAGTAGTCCGGCACTACCGCATCCCGGGCGGCTTCCTGCTTCCGGTACGCTTCCGCGGCCACTGGCCCGGAGGCAGGGGCCGGGAGCGGCTTGTAACGGAGCACCTTGAGCTGGCGGGTAATGCTGTCCGCCACCGCCTCTGCGAGCACCTCGTACCCGGCCGGCGTGTAGTGTGTACCGTCGGCCATCTGGAGCTTGGGTCCGCCGCGGTGCTGCACCAGCCAGTGGAGGTCGTGGATCGTCACCCCGGTTTCGCGCATCACGCGCTCCGCGGCGTCGTTATACCGCTGCACATCCCACTCCAGGCGATCGAACCCGGCCTTCCGCTTCGCGTGGCGGGCGTCCTCGATCGGGGTGGTGTTGGCGAAGACGAGCGCGGCGCCGGAGCCCCGCACCTGCTGCACGATCTCCCGGAGGTTGGCCTCATACCGGTCGATCGGCACCTGGTAGGCTTTCGTCTTCCGGTCCAGCTTCAGGTCGTGCAGCCCGCAGTTCAGGTGCACCAGCAGCGGCCGCTCGCGGGTGGCCCACTGCTCCAGGTTCTTCAGCACGTTGCTGCTGTCGCCGCCGTTCGGCGCGGGGCTCACCACGCGCGCCTTGCCTTCGAGGCGCTTCGCCACTAACGGCGCGTAGCCCAGCCGGATCGAGTCCCCGATCAGCACCACGGTGGGCAGTTCGGGGCTGGCGGCTGGGGCTTGCGCTGAGACCGGCGCGACGGCAAAGCAGAGGGCAGCGACTGCGGTCGCACGCACGATCCCGGTGAGAACACCCATCTCCGATCCTCCTCCGTGCCGTTCGCGACTAGCGGCGCCGTTTCCCGGTCCGGGTGGCCTCCGCGCGCAGGAGCCCGATGTAGTCATCCACCTGTTCGGTGGTCAGCGTCTCCCAGCCTCCCAGGCTGCCGGCGTCCAGCGGCGGCACCGGGTGTCCCTCCGCCTGGCACGACTTCAGCAACTCTCCATAGAGCCGCAGCAGGCGGTCCAGAGACGGCTCTTGAGGCTGGCGACTCGCGAAGTACCCTTTGAGGTCCGGGGCGGCCTCCGGCGCCGGTGCGTTGAACGGGCTGCCGGAACCTCCGCCGCGATCGCGCCGCGGATCCACGTAGCCGGCGGCCCGGAAGAGGCGCTCCCGCTGCGCGGGGGTAAGCGACTCGGCCTCCTCCAGCGCTTCCACCACCTGCACCAGCACCTTGATGCGGGGCGGGCGACTCTTGAGCCAGTCGTTCACGTTCGCGGGGGTGAACTCACCCGCCAGCTCCGCGAACTCACGCAGGGAAAGGTCTCCCTGAATCTCGCAGATCACGTCTCCGAACGTTTCGGTCAGATCATCCGGCATTCCCGTTCGCTCCCTAGCCGATTCGAGTTCATCCGTGATTCATTGTGTTCGATCGTGGGGAGGGAAGGGTCGTCCTGCGGCCGCGAAGGGCTGGTGCTGGTAGCGAGGGGGGCGCCGACGCGTGCAACGCCGTTCCTCCCTGCTGGCCCCAAAGGTGGGTACGGCTCTGCTAACGCCGGGAGGAGGTCGGGGCGAGGGCAATCACGGCGAATGCCCCTATGTGGCAACCGCCCGGACGCGGCGTTAGGGGCCGGGCGGTGAGCCGAACCGGTGGTTGCACGCGGGGGGCGCTGGTTACCGGGGCGTTCGCGCGCCTCGAACCAAGCAGCGCGTGACTACGCGCGGAGACCTCTCCGGCCGTGAGGTCTCCGCGGGAATGCTGGGTGGCCGCAGTCTTACTCGGCCGCGACGGTGGTCTCGGAGGTCGCCTGCTCCGCTGCGGCGGCTGCCTTGCGGGCACGCTCTCGCTCCCAGCGAATCTGTCCGCCGCGCTTGCCGAGCTCCTTGAAATGGTCCGGATCGTGCTTGTCACGGTTGGAAGCGCCGCCGGTCTTCCCCATGTTCACGAAATGCTCCCGGCCGAACCGGTCTTTGAGGGTCGCTGCGCCCTTTTTACCGGCGGCGGATGCGCGGCCCCGGTCGTCAAAACCCCTGCCAGCCATACGGTTCCTTTCTTTGCTTCCCGGAGAGAGGGCGCCTCACCGCCGGCAACACGCCCCGATCCTTATTTTAGCTTCCGATTGCTTGTTAGGCAACAACTAATCAGCCAGATCGGTTGGCTTCAAAATCAAGCAGGGCCTTCTTCAGTTCCAGGCCGTAGGCGTAGCCGGTCAGCTTGCCATCCGAGGCGACCACACGGTGGCACGGGATGACGATGCAGAGCGGATTCGCACCGTTCGCGGCGCCTGCCGCGCGGATGGCGGCGGGACGTCCCACGAGCGCTGCGATCTGGGCGTAGCTCCGCGTCTCGCCGAACGGAATCGCGGCCACGGCGTCCCACACTTCCCGCTGGAACGGCGTGCCGAGGAACGCCGTCGGGAGGTCGAAGATGGTCCGTTCTCCGGCCAGGTACTCCGCAAGCTGCCGGAACGTCGCCTCGCAGTGGGGTCCTTCCGCGCGGACAGCCTCCCGGGGGTATCGCCGCCCGAGGCGTGAAGCGGCGGTCGCGGGATCACCCAATGCGATCTGCAACAGCCCCTCCTCCCTGGCCGCCACGGTCACCGGCCCCAGCAGCTCCAACTCCCGCGTCTCGATGGTGATCATGATTTTCTCCCTGGTAGGTCTACTCCCATAGTAGCGGCTGGAAGTGCGAGCGACGAGTTTTGAATACCGGGGTCAGGGACTGAGTAAGAGTTAAGAGTAAGATTCTGGACGCAGACCGGTGCGACCGCTCTCCCACCCTACCTGAACACCTGTGGTGAAAATACCCGTGCGGGGTGCTCACCCCGAGCAGCGTCCAACTCTCCACGCGCACGGGGCGCTATGCTACGGTTCGTACATTTTCATCCCTAGGAGTGGGCCAAAGGCCCATGATCGCTGAACACCTGAACGCCTGAACACCTGCTGTGAAAATGCTGTGGTGGGTGCTCACCCCAAGCGGCGCCGAACTCTCCACGCGCAGGAGGCGCTATGCTACGGTTCGTACATTTTCATCACCGGGGGTGGGCCGTAGGCCCGTGATCGCTGAACACCTGAACACCTGAACACCTGAACACCCAGCACCTGAACCGGCGGTATAACAGCCTCGGTGATTGCCTCGGACTGCGGCGACTTCCATTTGCGCGGTCGGGGTATGATGGGACTACCCCGACCGGGGGTGGAAACACGGATACCAACCAGACGGAGAATTTCCATGCAAGTAACCTTTACCGGCAAGCAGGTGCAGATCACGGACCGGGAGCGTGAATATGCCGAGCGGAAGCTGTCGCGCCTGTCGCGCTATTTCAGCTCGGCGCGGGTCGCGCATGTGATGCACAGCGTGCAGCGTAACTGGCAGATCGTGGAAGTGCAGCTCGACCTGAACGGCACGCTGGTGCGGGCGGAGGAGCGCACGCCGGACTTCTTCGCGTCGGTGGATGCCGTCACGGACAAGCTGGAGCAGCAGGTCCGCAAGCTCAAGGGCCGGATCAAGAACCGCAAGGGACGCGCGGACGCGCCGATGGTGGCCAGCCTGCTGGCCGAGATGGGCGAGGAAGCGGCTGCTGCCGAGGAGCCCACGCCCGCCGTGGTCAGGCGGAAGCAGATTGCGATAAAACCTATGACTGCGGATGAGGCTGCTCTGCAGATGGATCTCCTCAACCACGACTTCTTCGCGTTTCTCAACGCGGACACCGAGCAAGTGGGCGTTCTGTATCGCCGCAAAGACGGCGACTACGGCCTGCTAGAGCTCGAAGCAGCATAGCAGCATTCCGGTGCACTGCAGGGCCCGGGCGAGCTGGAACACCATTCAGGAGTTAGTCGATGCGTGTGGGCGTTCTTACCGGTGGAGGCGACTGCCCGGGCCTCAACCCCGCGATCCGCGGCGCGGTGATGCGGGGACTGGATCATGGATTTGAGTTTGTGGGGTTGGAGCTGGGCTGGAAGGGCCTGGTGGAAGGGATTACCGCCGATCTCAGCCTGAGCCGAGTGGACGAGATCATCCGGGTGGGCGGGACGATGCTGGGCTCGTCCCGCACCAACCCGTTCCGCCAGGGAGCGGAAGCGGACCTGGAGAAGTGCCTGGAGACCTGGAAGCGCCTCGAGCTGGATGCGCTGATCGCGCTGGGCGGCGAGGATACGCTGGGCGTGGCCAACAAGTTCTTCAAGCACCACGGTCTCCATACGGTCGGTGTCCCGAAGACGATGGACAACGACCTGAACAGCACGGACTACACCTTCGGCTTCGATACCGCCGCGGGCGTGGCCCTGGACGCCGCAGACCGGCTGCTGGATACGGCCAAGAGTCACCGGCGCATCCTGGTGCTGGAAGTGATGGGACGCCACGCGGGCTGGGTGGCGCTGCACACCGGCATCGCCGCGGGTGCGGACTGGATCTGCCTTCCTGAAGTCCCGCTGGACGTGGCAGAGATGTGCGAGGCGCTCAAGCGCAAGCGGGCGCGCGGCAAGACCTGGGGCCTCGTGGTGGCATCGGAAGGGACGGAGCTCCCGAACGCGGATACGGGAGACCTCACCGTGGACGCCTTCGGACATGTCACCCTCAAGGAGCGCGCCGTCGGCGACTTCCTCGCCAAGGAGATCGAAGAGCGCGTGGGCGTCGAGACCCGCGCCGTGGTGCTCGGGCACGTGCAGCGGGGCGGCACGCCCACGCTGTTCGACCGTGTCCTGGGAACCCGCGTGGGCATCAAGGCCGCCGACATGGTGAAGGCCGGCGACTGGGGCAAGATGGCCGCGCTCCAGGGCACCGACGTGGTAGCGGTAGACCTCGAGTTCGCCGTCAACAACCTGAAGACGGTGCCGCAGGCCCGGTGGGACGAAGCGATCTCGCTGATCAACAAGTAGCTCCCAACGGGTGGAGTAATGGAGTGATGGAGTAGCGGAGTATTGGGAGGACGCGGCCGTAAGGCCGCACCGGTTGCCCATTACTCCCACACTCCACTACTCCATTACTCCCGACGCTCTCCAGCAATCCCCGACGCTCTCCACCACGCCCCAACCATGGCCACCGTCCTCTGCCTGGGTGAAGCGCTCATCGACTTCGTCGCGGACGTGGCGGGGGTGTCCCTGGCCGAGTGTCCCGGCTTCCGCAAAGCTCCGGGCGGCGCTCCGGCGAACGTGGCCGTGGGGCTGGCTCGGCTCGGCGTGTCCTCCGCCTTCCTCGGGAAGGTAGGCGATGACGCGTTCGGCCACTTCCTGGAGCAGACGTTCGCGGCCGCGGGCGCCGACACGCGCTACATGCGGTTCGACCCGGAAGCTCGCACCGGGCTGGCCTTCGTCTCCCTGAAAGCGGACGGCGACCGGGAGTTCCTCTTCTTCCGCAACCCGAGCGCCGATATGCGCTATCGGCCGGAAGAGATTCCGGACGAAGCGTTCGAGGGCTGCCGGGCGCTGCACTTCGGATCGATCACGCTGATCCAGGACCCCAGCCGCGCCGCCACCCTGGACGCGATCCGCCGAGCCCGGGAGCGCGGCGCTTTAATCAGTTTCGATCCCAACCTCCGCCCGGCGCTCTGGCCGGACCTCGACATGGCGCGGCGGGAGATTCTGGCCGCGCTGCCGCTGGCGGACGTGGTGAAGGTGAGCGACGAGGAAGCTGAGTTCCTCTTCGGCCCCGGATCGCCGGCAGAGCACGCGCGGCGGCTACTGGAGGCCGGCGCGCACACGGCGGCCATCACCTCCGGCGCGGGCGGCAGCCACCTCGCTACCACCGCGGGCGCCGTGGACGTGCCGGGCTTCTCCGTCCAGGCGGTGGATACTACCGGCGCCGGGGACGGCTTTGTAGCGGGGCTGCTCGCCGGGCTGCTGGCCGGTCCCCCGCCGGCTGACGCCCGGGAACTGGAGCAGTTGGCCCGCTTTGCCAACGCCGTGGGCGCCCTTGCCTGCCTGCAGAAAGGCGCGATCCCCGCTCTGCCCACCCGTGCGGCCGTCGAGCAGTTCCTTGCTGCCCACTGATCTTACAACTACAGGTCGGGTCCATCGTCCGGAACGGCCGTAACAAACCCATGCGGGGCGGGCGTAGTGCAACCCGTACGGGCAGGCTTGCGCACGATGGGCCTCGTGCAGTGCAACTGCACGAGAGGCAAGCAACCTCTACCGCTGCACCCCCACGCCGGTTGTTGGTGCGTTTGAATGCTGTAGAGACTGGGAAACAAAGGGGACCCCGTTTTCGTCTATAGTGGATAGGGCCGGTTGTCGACGCGCCAACGCCCGGGAAAGAGACGGCAGCGTGACTCTCCAGGAATTCCGCAAGCGGGTCCGGACCGAGTTCGGTGGGAACCTGCGGAACATGACCCCCGCGAACGTGCGGGAGTTTCTGGACCGCATCGAGCCCCAGGTCGAGACCCCCTACGGGGCCGCGCGACGCATTCAGCTCAACGAGCCGGAGCAGACCTACGAAGGGATCGTCCGGGACTTTTTGACCAAGGTCCTCGAGATGCCCGCCGACCAGGCGGTGATCCGCCTCTGGCTCTACAGCCTGGAGTTGACGATCGCCAACGTCTCGGACATGGAAGCCGAGAAGTTCCGCCACCTGTTCGCGCAGCTCAGCTCCCTGGACGGAGACTGATTCCCGCTCCTGACCGCTGGAAACCTGGCTATAGCTGCGTCTTGATCGGCAGGTAGCGCCGCCTCGACGTCGTCCCTGCTCCCCTTCCACGCTCGGTACAGACAACGCATTCATGCCTCCCTACAGGCCCAGCGCGCGGATGCTCGTAGCACTCCTGTTCGCGCGATATGCGCTGCTGGTGGGGCGGGTCGCCGCGATTCCACTCCTGCCTACCTTCGCGTGGTTCGTCTTTGAGGTGAACCAGAAGACACGCGAGCCCTGGGTGCCGTTCTTTCTCCTCTGGTTTCTGGGCGGGCTCTGCTACTTCGTTGTGCGGATGCGGGACCGTGGGCTTGAGTACATCTCCTGGTCCGCCACGCCGCACGATGCGCCGCTGCTGGTAGCGTGGGCGGCGCGCGTGCCCGACCGGGATGTGCAGCTTCGTTGGGCGATCGAAGCCGCGCTGGAGGGGCTCATCGTCCGGATGCCCGGTTGTGTCGACAACTGCCCGCCGGAGCCGCTCGCGCAGGCGGTAGACCTGGAGCTGCTCCGTGCCAGCCAGGCCGCGGAGCAGGCAGGAGAGGTATTGCCTCCGTGGGTCCGCTATCCCGGCAACCCTCCCTGGTGGGGCGGCTGGCGGCAAGGGTTCAGCGAGGGTTGGCTGCACGACGAGTGGTTCCCGTTCTGGTTAACGCTGAGCGAGGCGGAGCGCCGGGAGTACGCCGCCCGCTGGGAGGCTGACGAAGAGTGGCTGGAGCACCTCTTCAAGCGTCGGGACGTGTGAACGGCTCTCGGGGATCTCGCCAGTGCGCGGGGAGGTCCGCAACCGGCGAGCAGTGAACGGCAGACCGGCGCGCACCACCAACGCTCGGGCTTGTTCGGCCACGGTGCCGCCATCGGAATCCTACCGCCATGCGACTGCTGGTCCTCTTCGCGCTGCTCCTGCTCCCGCTGGCGGCGAGTGGGACAAAGGCCGCCGCGCCTCCCAACGTGGTGGTGTTCCTGTCCGATGACCAGGGCTGGGGCGATCTCAGCGTCCACGGCAATACCAACCTCTCCACCCCGCACATCGACTCCCTGGCTCGCGACGGCGCCCTGGCGGAGCGGTTCTTCGTGTGCCCGGTCTGCTCCCCCACGCGCGCCGAGTTCATGACCGGCCGCTACAGCCCCCGCGGCGGCGTCTACGATGTCTCCACCGGCGGCGAGCGCCTGGACCTGGACGAGACCACCATCGCGGACACGTTCAAGGCGGCGGGCTATGCCACGGCTGCGTTCGGTAAGTGGCACAACGGCAGCCAGGCGCCGTATCACCCCAACTATCGCGGC
>JAJFMS010001001.1 GCA_020696885.1 Armatimonadota bacterium
GCCGTCCGGACGAACGACCCGCCCAATGATGGAGCCGGCGCGCGGGGCGAGCGGCGGGAGCTTCGCCACCTTCCGCTCGGCCGGAGTGCGCACCGGGGGTCGGGCCGGAACTACCGCCGTTGCGGGGCGCGGAGTAGCCGGTTCCGTCCGGCCGGCCGGAGCGCTGCCGCGGGCCGCGTCCTCGGCTTCCTGCTTGTCTCGCGCCGCGTAGGCAGTTTCCAGCTCGATCTTCGCCAGGCGCGGCGTGTACTGCGCGATGGTGGGGATCACGTCCGGATCGCTGGATGAGAGGGCGGCGGCCCGGAACAGGGAGGCCTTTGCCAACGCGTCTTGGTTGAGGCGGAGGTAGATCAGTGAGAGCTCGTAGTGAGCGCGGCCGAAGGTCGGCCGTTCGCGGATCGCGGCTCGGAGGGCGTAGGCCGCTTCTTCCAGCTTCCCGGCGTCACGGAGAGCGACGGCCTGTTTCAGCACCTGCTGGTCAGGGGCCTGAGCCCGCACGGGCGGAGCGCCGGTGCTCGCGAAGGAAAGTGCAATGAGCGCGCCGATGCCGAGCGAATGCCTGCGTTGCTTTCGAGTCATGGGTACTCCGAGCGGCGGGCAGCCGCGCATGATAAGTACGATATTAGATACTTTAGAGCAATGATCAGTGCAGGCACAAGGGGTAGGTTCTGCTGCCAGGCGTGCGGAGCGCGTGCATTTGCAAGAGAGACGTCACGAAGCTCAGCGACTCCTCCAGCGCCTACGCCCGCACCGCCTGGTTCCAGATATGCCAGGCGCCCCAGGTCCGGCGGCTCGCCATCAGGACTCCAGCAAGACGGTCTACGTTCCGGGCATCATCGGACCACCGGCGTTCCCGGTATGCCGGGTCGTCCGCCACCGAACGGACCTGTGCCGATCCGGGAGCCAACCGCTCCAGCAGCCGTTCCCGCGCGGGCGGCCTCAGTGGCCAACCGGATCCATCCGCTTGCCTTCTCCCCAACAGACTCCTTTCCAGACGCCCGCTCGCTCGCGAATCTCCCACCGACTCCGCCCCGGCCCCGCACGCCCACATCGCTTCCCCACCGAACACCGAACACCGGTTTGACCCGCCCCACGTGGTGGCAGCATGAACTCAACCGGCTCGTTCACCAAGGGGAAGGCGGGGGGAGATGGAGACGATCGAACGCGGGATGGAGCCCAGGAACGATCTCGAGACCCGGATCCAGGCGCTCGGCACGCGGCTGCTCTCCGTGGCGCGCGAGCGGAAAGGCGCGTTCTGGGCGCGGGAGCACTGGGAAGAGCTGCTCTTGCAGAAGCTGATGGAGAGCCCTCGCTTCCGCATCCAGGCGCTGCGGTTCGTGGACGTGCTGCCCACCCTTCGCGACGACGACGAGCTGGCGCGGCATCTGAAGGAGTACTTCGGCGACGAGGAGCTCCCCCTCCCTGCTGCGGCGCGCTGGGGCATCGAGCACGCGGGAAGTCCGGTGGTTTCTCACCTGACCGCGGGCGCCGTGCGGGCCGCCATGCACGGGCTGGCCTCGCGGTTCATCGGCGGCTCCAACGTGCGGGAGGCGGTCCACTCGGTGGAGGAGCTGCGCCGCGACGGGATGGCGTTCACGCTGGACCTCCTGGGCGAGGCCACCGTCAGCGAGACCGAGGCCGCCGCCTACCAGCGCCGCTACCTGGACCTCCTGCAGGAGTTCGCGCCGAAGGTCGAGCGGTGGCGTCCCGCGCCGCTGCTGGACACCGTGTCCGGCCGTCCCGCGCCGCGGCTCAACCTTTCGGTGAAGGTCTCCTCGCTCTACTCCCAGCTCAGCCCGGTCGATCCGAAGGGCAGCGCGGACGCTGTGAAGGAGCGGCTGCGGCCGATCCTCCGCTCGGCTCGGGAGAAGGGCGCGTTCATCTGCCTGGACATGGAGCAGTACGACACCAAGGGGATCATCCTCCGCGTGTTCCGCGAGATCCTCATGGAGCGGGAGTTCCGGGACTGGCCGGACGTGGGCCTCGCGATGCAGGCCTACCTCCAGGACACCGAGGTGGACCTCCGCAGCCTGATCGATTGGGCACGAGAGCGCGGCGCGCCGGTCACCGTGCGCCTGGTCCGTGGCGCCTACTGGGACTACGAGAGCGTCATCGCACGGCAAAACGGCTGGCCGGCGTCGGTCTGGAGCGAGAAGTGGCAGACGGACGCCTGCTACGAGCGATGCACCCGCCTGCTGTTGGAGAACCACCCGCACGTCGAGGCCGCCATCGCCAGCCACAACGTGCGCAGCCTGGCCCTGGCGATGTCCCTGGCCGACGAGCTGGGGCTGACGCCCGACCAGTACGAGCTGCAGATGCTCTATGGGATGGCAGACCCCCTGAAAGACGCCGTCGCCAAGCTGGGCCGCCGGCTCCGTGTCTACGTCCCGTTCGGCGAGCTGCTTCCCGGCATGGCCTACCTGGTCCGCCGCCTCCTGGAGAACACCGCCAGCCAGTCGTTCCTCCGCATGGGCTTCGCGGAAGACGTGGAGCCCAGGGTGCTGCTCGCGCCTCCGGCGCCGCGCCAGAAGGATGAAGGCGGAAGGATGAAGGATGAACAGGGCCCCGCCCCCGCCGATCCCCTTCATCATCCCGCCTTCATCCCTCATCCTTCCAAGGCGTTCCTCCTCCTCAATCCGTTCAATAACGAGCCTGTGCGGCGGTTCACGGCGCCGGACGAGCGGGCGCGGTTCGGGATGGCGATCGAGCGGGTGCGCGGCGAGCTGGGCCGGAAGTACCCGCTCGTCCTGTGCGGCCACGAGTGCTG
>JAJFMS010001002.1 GCA_020696885.1 Armatimonadota bacterium
GTCCTGGCGCTGCCGCAGGCCTGGATCCTCATCGTGGCGCGGTTCCTCACGGACGCTTCCTGGTACCTGGTGGTGTTCTGGATGATGCTTTATTTCCAGAACGGCCGGGGGTTCTCGGACGGGATGGTGGCGCAGTACGGCTGGATCCCGTTCGGCACGGCGGACCTGGGCGCGCTGTTCGGCGGGTGGTTCTCCAGCATGTTGATCCGGCGCGGGATGGGGACGGCGCAGGCGCGCAGCGTCTCGATGTTCTCCTTCGCGCTCCTGATGGTGTTCACGCTAGTTGGCTTCCTGGTGCCCGCCAACGCGCCGTACTGGGCGCTCGCGTGCTTCAGCATCGCCACGTTCGGTCACATGGCCTGGGGCACCAACCAGCTTACCCTCCACAGCGACCTGTTCCCGGAAGAGCGGGTGGCGACGATCATGGGGATCACCGGCGCCGCCGGCTCCCTGGGCGGCGTGGTGTCCGGCACGGTCGTCGGCCTCCTGGTGGACCGGATGGGCGGCAGCTACCTGCCGGTGTTCATCTGCACCGCCGCCCTCCACCCGATCGCGGCCACACTGGTGCTGCTCCGGGTGGGGAAGCTCACCCGCCCCGAGGCCTCGTGACGATCTGGCCCTGAACACCTGAACACCTGAACACCTGAACACCTGACCTCCCTTCCTTGACACCCCAGGCGCAACCCGGTACAGTCGGGGCACAGACAGGCTTCCGGGGCGGCCAGCCCCGGCATCACCCAAATAGGGAGGCAGAACCATGCAGGTTGCTGCTGATTGGCAGACGGTCCTGGAGCGGGACGTGCTTCCCCGCGTGGAAAAGCCGGCTCGTTACACGGGCGGCGAATGGAACATCGTGCTCAAGGACTGGGAGCAGATGGACCTGAAGTTCGTGGTCAGCTACCCGGACACGTACGAGCTGGGGATGTCCAACCTGGCCATCCAGATCGTGTACGACATGGTCAACCGCCGCGAGGACTCGCTCTGCGAGCGCGTCTTCTGCCCGTGGATCGACATGGAAGCCCGCATGCGGGAGAGCGGCGTGCCGCTCTTCAGCCTGGAGAGCCGCCACCCGCTGCGCGAGTTTGACGTGCTCGGCTTCTCCCTCGGCTACGAGCAGACGTACACCAACTGCCTGACGATGCTGGACCTCTCCGGCATCCCGCTCTGCACGGCGGACCGCGGAGACAACGATCCGGTGGTGATCGCCGGCGGCAACTGCGTGTTCAACCCGGAGCCGATGGCGGAGTTCATCGACTGCTTCCTCATCGGCGAGTGCGAGGAGGTCCTCTACGACTTCCTGGACACGCTGAAGGCCACCAAGGGCCGGCCGCGCCTGGAGCGGCTGAAGGAGCTGGCGCAGATCCCGGGCATCTACGTACCGATCCTCTACGAAGCCAGCTACACCGAGGACGGCTTCCTGGCCGGCACCCGGCCGCTCTATCCGGAAATCCCGGACAAGGTCTCCAAGCGCGTGGTGCAGGACCTGGACAGCGTGCCGTACCCCACCAAGCCGGTGGTCGGCTACATGCAGGCGGTTCACGACCGGATCACCCTGGAGGTGTTCCGCGGCTGCACCCGCGGCTGCCGCTTCTGCCAGGCCGGTATGATCACGCGCCCGGTCCGGGAGCGCTCCAAGGAGAAGCTCACCGAGATCGCCCGCGAGATGGTGGCGAGCACCGGCTGCGACGAGATCTCGCTGATGTCGCTCTCCACGCTGGACTACACCAAGCTCCCGGAGCTGGTGGACGACCTGCTGGAAGAGCACAGCGACGACCGGATCAGCATGTCGCTCTCCTCGCTGCGGGTGGACGCCTTCAGCGTGGAGATCGCGAACAAGGTGCAGGAAGTCCGCAAGAGCGGCCTGACCTTCGCCCCGGAAGCGGGCTCGCAGCGGATGCGGGACGTGGTGAGCAAAACGGTGACAGAAGAGGACATGCTCACTGCCGCTGCCGCCGCGTTCGAGAAGGGCTGGCGGAAGATCAAGATCTACACCATGATCGGCCTACCCACCGAGACGGACGACGACGTCCGCGCCACGGCGGAGCTGGCGATCAAGGTGTTCCAGGTCGGCAAGCGGATGAAGGTGAGCGGCGGCGCGGAAGTGGTCTGCGGCGTCTCTACGTTCGTGCCGAAGCCGCACACGCCGTTCCAGTGGCACGGCCAGGACGACTTCGACGAGATCCGCCGCAAGCAGCAGATCCTGCGCGATGCGGTGCGCCCGTACCGCGGCATCAAGCTGAGCCTGCATGACGCGGCCACCAGCTTCTGCGAAGGGATCCTCTCCCGCGCAGACCGGCGCATGTCGAAGGTAATCCTGCGCGTATGGCAGGAAGGCGGCCGCTTCGACGGCTGGGATGAGCACCACCGCCCGGCGCTGTGGGCCAGCGCGTGCGAGGCCGAAGGCGTGGACTCCCACTGGTACGCCAACCGCAACCGCAGCTACGACGAGGCCCTCCCGTGGGACCACATCGACTGCGGCGTGACCAAGCGGTTCCTGATGGTGGAAGACCGCAAGGCCCGTAAGCCGGTCCCCCGCATCGTGGAAGACTGCAAGACCAGCCAGTGCTTCGGCTGCGCCGCCTGCTGGGACCTGAACGTGGACATCTGGCGCGCCACCGGCGAGGTGGGCGGCGATGCCAAGGGAGAGAAGTACTTCCTCCCGATGCTCCCAAGCTAACGGCTGAGCTGCGCGTGCAGGGTGAGTGTTCATCCTGCACGCGGATCCAGCCGTCCGCCTAGCGGACGGGCAGCCGATGCCCGGCAGGCC
>JAJFMS010001003.1 GCA_020696885.1 Armatimonadota bacterium
CCGGCGCTACAAGCTGGTGAGCAGCGCGGAGCTCCGGAACCAGGTCAACCGGATCCGGCTCCAGCGGCGCACCATCTTCCTCAACCGCCTGCTGCAGACCGAGTACGCGCTCACCCGCCGCAGCCCGGACGTGGTGGCCGCCGCTATCCGCCAGGAAGTGGCCCGGCGGATGCCGTACCTGCCGGCCGCCACGCTGGACGAGATCTCGCCCGCTTATGTGAACCAGGCGCTGCTGGTCGACCCGCTGCGCCTCGGGCTCGTGGACGATCTCTCGCAGACCGGCGAGGCCTCGGTGCCGTTCTATCGGCTCTCCGGGCGGCACCAGCGGCTCCTCGCCTCGCTTTTCCTGGAGCGGTATGAGGACGGATTGTCCCAGGCCCGCCTCTCCAGCAACGAGGAGGCCCTGAACGCCGCGCTGCCCAATGGCGTGCCGGATCCGCGAGTGATGTACCTGCCGCAGGCCCGCCTCCAGTACCGCCTCGTGTTCGGGGACCGCTGGACCGGGGACATGATGGTCACCCGGGTGGGCACCGCGGACAACTGGGCGACCGCCTCGCTGCCTTCCACCCTGTTCGCCATGCCGGATTTCACGGACGTCTACCAGCTTCCGCCGCAGAACGCCGCCGACCCGGTGCTGGACAAGAACGTGAACGTGAACGTGGACACGGACGTGCTGGGCTGGGACCAGGCGCTCCTCGCCATCGCGCGGGCCGGCAAGATCAACGTGCTCAGCGATGCCTACCTGCGCCCGGACGTATTCCGGCCGGAAGAGAAGGGTCCGATCGTGGTGGGAACGACGCTGCGGGAGACGCTGGACCGCGTAGCGGACTACTACGGCTACACCTGGTGGAAGCAGGGCGACTGGTACCTCTTCCGCAGCAAGCTGTTCGGCGACCTGGAGCGTACCACGGTGCCGCCGCGGGTGACCCGGCTGGTGAGCCAGTCGCTGGTGGCCGGCGATCGCCTCTCCGCAGAGGCGCTGGCCGCTCTGGCCGCGCTGACGCCGGAACAGCTCGTGACGATGCACCTCTACTCCCGGAGCGCGGGACAGCCGTTCGCGCCGGCCCAAAGCTACGACTTGAATAACATCGAGCTGTCTCGTGTGGGGCTGATGGTCTACTCCCAGTTGACGCCGGCCCAGCGAGAGCTGGCGCGCGGCGCCGGCCTCCCGTTTGTCCTGCTCCCGCCGCAACAGCAGTACCTGTTCACGCTAGCCGCTTACGACCGCGGGCTGATCCTGAGCCCGTACGATCAGGAATTGTGGCGCTTCCGGGTGCGGGAGCAGTTCGAGCGCGAGAAGCTCCCGGCCGGCTGGGCGCAGCTTGGCAACATGCGGTTCGCCTTCGACTATGCCGGCATCACCCGCACGGCGGACCTGGGCCTCCGCGCACCGGCCCTCGAGCCTCCGCAGGAAGCGGCTAAGGGCTCGGAGTAGGAATGAGGGAGTAATGGAGTATTGGAGAACTGGAGTGTTGGGTACTGGTGCCCGTACGGGCGGTCTCCACTACTCCACTACTCGTGTCGCCTGGACCCACGAACACGGAACGACCGCCGGCTGTTCGGGGTCCCTGGCGATGAAGGGGATTTCCAATGAAACGAACACCGATCGCAACTTTCACGCTGCCGCTGCTGGCGGCACTCCTGGCTGTCTCCGCCGTAGCCCCGGCCCGCGCGCAGCGCGCCGACCGGGACCGCCGCGAGGAGCCGGTGATCACCGTTCAGGGCACCGGGGATAGCCGGGTCGAACCGGATATCGCCACGGTGCGCCTGGGCATCACTTCCCAGGCGACCACGGCCGGCGCCGTGCAGGCCGAGGTCAGCCGCACCGCCCAGGCGATCCTGGAAGCGGTGGTGAGGACCGGACTGGACCGGAAGCAGATCCAGACCTCCCAACTCATCCTGCACCCGATCTACGCCCCCCAGAAGCCAGAGAACCTGGAGCCGCCGCGTATCGTCGCGTACCGGGCTTCCAACGTGGTGTCGATCCGGATCGAGCAGATCTCGAAGTCCGGCCAGGTGATCGACGCTGGTCTCAAAGCCGGGGCGAACGAGCTGCAGGGGATCTCGTTCGGCTTGAAGGACGAGCTGCCGGCGCGGGAGCGAGCACTGCGCGAGGCGGTGAAGGAAGCGCAGTCGAAGGCCCGCGTCATCGCGGAAGCGCTGGGCGTGAAGCTGGGTCCGGTGCAGGAAGTGCAGGAGGGCGGCGTCCACATCGTGCAGCCGTTCATGGGCGGAGCGATGATGGCTCGGGCGGCCGATGCCTCCACCCCGGTGTCACCGGGCGAGATCACCGTGAACGCCAACGTCACGGTGCGCTATCGCATCGGGGGGTAGTCCCAGCGCCGTCAGCTAGTACTACAACTTCACTTACGGTGGGCTGGCCCACCTTGAGGAGCAGGGTTTGCCCTTCGGGTACTACCCTAGTGCTGGCCCTGCTCCAGTCCAGCTGTAGTAATGAAGATCCTCTTTGCGGGTGAGCGCCGTGTCCGCAGCAGGCCTGGCCTCAGACTCCGGTACGCGGGTTTCATCACGCCACGCTGAGTCAGATGGAGGGCAAGACGCCAAAACGGCCCCTTACCGGGGTAAGATAATGCGCAGTTACGCACGGGAATCAACGGAGAGGGTGGGATTCGAACCCACGGAGGCTTGCACCTCGGCTGTTTTCAAGACAGCTTCCTTCGACCACTCGGACACCTCTCCTCGCTGCGGATATTCTACGGGTGGACCCAGGGGGTGTCAATTGTAAGGACGGTCCGGCCACACCATC
>JAJFMS010001004.1 GCA_020696885.1 Armatimonadota bacterium
GGCGCCTGGATCAGCTACGGACTGGGCAGCCTCAACCAGAACCTGCCCACCTTCGTGGTGCTGCCGGACGGGCGCGGCGTGCCGCCCAACGGTCCCGGCAACTGGAGCGCCGGCTTTCTGCCCGCCGCGCACCAGGGCACCACGGTCCGCGTCGGCGCCAAGAACCCGATCTACGATCTCTTCCCCCCGGAGGGCTCCCCGGTGACGCCGGACAGCGAGCGAGACGGCCTGGCGCTTTTGAACCGCCTCAACCGCGCGCACCGCTCCGGCCGCGAGGGGGACTCCCGCCTCTCCGCGCGGATCGCCTCCTACGAGCTGGCGGCCCGGCTCCAGCTCAGCGCTCCGGAAGTGCTGGACCTCTCGAAAGAGACCGAAGCCACGCGCCGCCTTTACGGCGTAGACGACCCGGTGACCGAAGACTTCGGCCGCCGCTGCCTGGTGGCCCGCCGACTGCTGGAGCGCGGGGTCCGCTTCGTGCAGGTGTGGAGCGGCGCGGACAACGGGTTCCCGCGCCGCAACTGGGACTCCCACGAAGACCTGGCGAAAGACCACGGCCAGATGGCCGCGGAGATGGACCGTCCCGCCGCGGCGCTGCTGAAGGACCTGAAGCAGCGCGGCCTGCTGGACGACACCCTGGTGGTGTGGACCACCGAGTTCGGCCGCATGCCCTGCAGCCAGGGCAGCAAAGGCCGGGACCACAACCCCGCCGCGTTCACCACCTGGCTGGCCGGCGGCGGCATCAAAGGCGGCGCCACCTACGGCGAAAGCGACGAGTGGTCGTACCGCGCCGCGGCGAACCCCACCTACTGCTACGACGTGCACGCCACCATCCTGCACCTGCTCGGCATCGACCACACTCGCCTCACGTTCCTGCACAACGGCATCAACCGCCGGCTCACGGACGTGCACGGGAGCGTGATCCGGGAACTGGTGCAGGGCTGAGCCCTCGTCTGTAGAAGAAGCGAGTCATTGCGAAAGGCGTCTTTTGCCCTGTGGCAATCCCACCCGGTACGGATCCGGCCAATCTCCGAAGCGCCAGGCCGGGTACGGCGCAACCTTCGGGATTGCCACAGCGCCACGAAAGCGCGGCGAGAAGCGAAGGGGTCGGTGGGGCGCTTCGCAATGACGGGAAGGCGGTGGCTGGTCCTTCCGGTAGGAGCGCGTCGACAATAGAAGCAGGCACGGAATACACGGTGGAGCGAGGTAAGCAGTTGAACCGGAGCAGGATCCACTACGCGACCACGGCGGTGATCGCCACCGTCATCTGGGCCGGAGCGGCGCTGGCCTTTGCCGCGCCCACTCCCAAGTCCGGGGCCGCGCCCGCGGTCGACTTCAGCCGGCAGATCCAGCCGCTGCTGGCGGACCGCTGCTTCAACTGCCACGGGCCGGACGCCGCCAAGGTCGGCGCGGGGCTGCGCCTCGATCTCCGCGAGGGCGCCATGGCGAAGCGTCCCAACGGCCGCTCTGCCATCGTGCCGGGTCAACCGCAAGCGAGCGAACTGCTCCGCCGCGTCACCATGACCGGGCCGGGCGTAATGCCGCCGGTCGCCTCCCACAAGACGCTTTCGGCCGCCGAGAAGGAGCTGCTCCGAGCCTGGATCGCGCAGGGAGCCGAGTACCGTAAGCACTGGGCCTTTATCCCCCCGCGCCGCCCCGCGCTGCCGGTGGTGAAGCAGAAAAGCTGGCCCGCTAACCCGATCGACTCCTTCGTGTTGACCCGTCTGGAGAAGGAAGGCCTCCAGCCCAGCCCGCCCGCCGATCCCGCCACGCTCATCCGCCGCGTCACGCTCGACCTCACAGGCCTGCCGCCGGCACCGGAAGAGGTCGAGGCGTTTGTGAGGGAGTGCGAGAGTGAGTCGAGGGCTGCCCGATCCGGAGAAAGAGAACGAGTAAGAGAAAGAGAAAGATCTGCTCCCCCAACACCCAAGACCCAGCGCCTAACATCCAGCAGCGAAGCCGCCTACCATCGTCTCGTCGACCGTCTCCTGGCCTCGCCGCGGTTTGGGGAGCAGATGGCGTGGGACTGGCTGGACGCGGCGCGCTACGCGGACACCAACGGCTACCAGGGAGACCGCACCCGCACCATGTGGATCTGGCGGGACTGGGTGGTACGCGCGTTCAACGCGGACAAGCCGTTCGACCAGTTCACCGTCGAGCAGCTTGCCGGCGATCTCCTCCCGAACGCCACGCTGGACCAGAAGATCGCGACCGGCTTCAACCGCAACCACATGCTGAACGGCGAGGGCGGGCGCATTGCGGAGGAGTCGCGGACCGATTATGTGGTCGATCGCGTGGACACTACCGCCACGGTCTGGATGGGCGTTACCCTGGGCTGCGCGCGGTGCCACGACCACAAGTACGATCCGTTCAGCCAGAAAGAGTACTACCAGCTCTTCGCCTACTTCAACAACATCGCGG
Source organism: Armatimonadota bacterium (assembly GCA_020696885.1). Next base: position 2,419 of record JAJFMS010001004.1, read on the forward strand.
AGACCGGCTCGGTGGATCGCAACGGGCAGGCCAACCCGGTGGTCCCGGTGCCTTCCGCCGAGCAGCAGCAGAAGCTGGAGGAGCTGAACGGTAAGGTCCGGAGCCTCGAGCAGCAGCTCGGCGCGTCGGCCGGCTCGGAGAAGGCAGCGCTCCAGAAGCAGGTCGAGGACGCGCGCAAAGCGGCAGCGGACTTCGAAAACACGCTCCCGCTGGCGATGGTGATGGCGGAGCGCCCCGGCGACCGGCGCGCCACGCACGTCCTCGTGAAAGGTGCCTACGACCGCAAAGCCGACCAGGTCTCGCAGGGCGTGCCCGCCATCTTCCCTGCACTGCCCGCCGGAAGCGAG
>JAJFMS010001005.1 GCA_020696885.1 Armatimonadota bacterium
AGGGTCGCCCCCGGCCCTGGTCGGTAGCCCCCACCCTCCCGCGAATGGGCCTGCGCTTCGCCCTTTCACGTCCCAGGAAAAGACGCTGGGACTAACGGGCGGCTTGGCGAGCGTGTTCAGAGGCTGCTACTCGCGTTTGGGAGGACGGTTCGTCTTCGGCACTGCGGTGGACGGGTGGGTGCTGCCGCCTGCGAGCCGCCGCCCTGAGGGCACCCGGCCGACTCGGGGGCTTCACAACGGGCGCCGCCCCGGCGCCGGAGGCCGTCTTCTTTCGAGGAGCCTGAACTTGACTCCAGTGCGATGACTCTTCTGGCGCAAGCTGTCTAGGCGGGGAGCGGTGCACGGCACCGCTCCCCGCCCGAACCTTAACTGCGCTACTGGGCGCGTTACTGCACCTGCATCGGCATGATCACCATCAGGTAGTCGTCCCCGTCCACGGGGCGGACCACTGCCGGGCTGAGCGGCTCCGAGAGCTCCAGGAAGACGCCTTCGCAGTCCAGGACGCTCAGCAGCTCCAGCACGTAGGTGACGTTGAACGCGATGCTGATCTCGTCTCCCTCGCGGGCGATCTCGAACTCTTCGTGGGCGCGGCCTTCTTCGCCCTCGGCGGTGATGACCAGGTTCTCACCTTCCGTGGAGAGGACCACCCGGTCCTTCGCCGCGGCATCGCGCGCCACGATCCGGGCGCGGCGCAGGGACGACTGCAGCTCGTCCCGCTGGATGGTGAGGCGCCGCGTGTAGCCGGAGGGGATCACGCGCTCATACTTCGGGAACTGGCCTTCGATCAGCCGGGACACCAGCGTCACACGCTCGGTGCGGAACATGATCTGGTTCTGATCGATGCGGATGTTCAGCACCGCTTCCTGGTCGTCGCTGAGCACGCGGATGAGCTCGCTCATCGCCCGGACCGGCACGATCACGGTGCAGTCGCCGCCCGCCGTCTCCGTAACGGGAGCGGTGCGGACCGCCAGGCGGTGCGTATCCGTGGCGGCCAGGCGGAGCTTGCCGTCCTGGATCGCGAAGCAGATGCCGGTGAGGATCGGGCGGGTATCGTCGTCCGAGGCCGCCAGGGCGGTCTGCTTGATCATCTCCTTCATCAGCGGCTGCGGGAGCTGGACGGAGACGGAGCCGCCCACTTCCGGCAGTGCCGGGAAGTCTTCCGCGGTGAGGCCGTGGATGCGGTACTCGGAGCGCCGGCAGCAGATGACCAGGGAGTCCTTCTCGTCCGCGGCTAGGGAGACGTCCGCCTCCGGCAGCGCCGCGACGATCTCACTGAAGGTCTTCGCGGGGATGGTGAGCGAGCCGCCTTCCTGGATGACCGCCGAGACCCGGACCTCGACCCCGAGCTCCAGGTCGGTGGCGGAGAGCTTGATCGCGTCCGTGCCCGGCTCGATCAAGACGTTCTTCAGCACCGGCAGCGTGGTCTGGGTGGAGACCGCCCGGCCCACGATCTGCAGCCCTTCGTAGAGCTCCTTACGCGCGACTGTTAACTTCATTGCTTCTCCTTCGGGGCGTTCGCCCGTATGCAACCACTCTCTTGAGAAATCTCTCGGCTGGATTTACTCCCTGCCGATGCCAAGCACCAACTGTCCGGGCGGCGACGGGGGCCGGGTGGTGACGTCCAGCTCCGCGGCCAGGCGCTCCAGGGCGCCGCCGATGTACTCCTCGCTCGCCACCGGCACCGCATGGGTGCTACGCAGAGCGCGCACCGCCATTCCGATGGAGCCCAGGTCCTCGGCGCACGCGACGCACCGGAGCAGGTGCTTCTGAAGGCGCGCGTGCAGCTCTTCAGGCAGCTCCTCGTCCACGTAGTTTCCGGCCAGGCACCGCACGTCTGCGCAAGTCATTCGTCCGTCTCCGTCTCCTCCAGTCCCCGGAGCGCGTCCCGGAGCGCTCGTCGGGCCCGCTGGTGCAGTGAGCGGAAGGCCGTCTCGCCCTTCCCCACCGCGTCCGCCGCCTCCCGGGCGGAGAGGCCCTGCACGTCCCGCAAGATCAGCGCTACCCGGTAGTCCTCGGGCAGTTGGTCCAGCGCCTGTTCCACCGCGTACCGGAGGGCGGTCCGGTCCATTTCGTCCACCGGCGTCAGCAGCCGGGTCGACTCGGACAGCGCCTCCAGCGGCAGCGTGAGCAGTCTCGGTCGCCGCAGCCGGTCCAGGCACAGATTCCGCGCAATCCGCAGCAGCCAGCTCTCGAACGTCCCCTCGCCGCGCATCTCCGCGGCGAACCGCAGCACCCGCACGAAGGTGTCCGTGACCACTTCCTCGGCCTCCTCGCGGCTGCGGAGCATCGCGAGGGCGAAGCCGAAGACCCGGTTCACGTACCGCCGGAACAGGAACTCGAGCGCGACGCCATCACCCTGCCGGACGCGATCGACCCAGTAGTCATCGCCGCTGGGAGCCTGCATCAGAGGCACATCTCCCGCTTCCAACAGGCCAGACGTAGGGGGAGCGTAGTATTCATCGCGACTTTCGAAAAAGAAAACGGGGGGTTACTACGGGGTGGGGCCGTGGGACGGCTCTCGGAGTCTATATCACCCGCTCCGCCCCAGCCAAGCCTGATTCGGGCGCCCTGACACAGATGGACACGGGGGCGTGGGGTGTGGGCAGAGGGGGAGTCGGAACGGACCAGGGCCGGACGGGGTGGCTAAACGCGATGTCGTACGACCTACTGGTTCAGCCGCCTGGGACGGATGCTTGTTCGACGCGAAGCCGGAAGGAGAAGGTCGACCCCTCGCCGGGAGTGCTCTCAACGGCAAGATCGCTTAGATGTCCGGCAGGCGGTCCTGGGGGATCCCGATGCCGGTATCCCGGATCGCGACCTGGATCGACACGGCGTCCGGGTGGCGCTCGATCACGGCGACAGTGACCCGGACGAACCCTTGCTCGGTGAACTTGATGGCGTTGCCGATCAGATTCGTGAGCACCTGGTTGAGCTTCAGCGGATCACCGATCAGCCGCTCAGGTAACCATTCGTCGATCTCGACCTGTAGCGGCAGGCCCTTCTGTTCTGCCCGGCTCTGGAGGCGCTGACCCACACCCTCCAGCAACTCTCGCACACTGAACTCGCGGCGGTCGAGCGGCATCTTGCCGGCCTCGAGTTTGCTGTAATCCAGCAGATCGTTCACGAGCTCCGCCAGATGCTGGGAAGCGGACTTGAGGCGGTGCAGGTGCTTCTCTTGCCGTTCGTCTACGGCGGTGCGCTGGAGGATCTCCGCGAGCATCGCAATGGTGCTGAGGGGTGAGCGAATCTCATGGCTGATGACGGCCAGCAGGCGGGACTTCGCCTCTGCTGCCTGCTCTGCCGTCCGGCGAGCCTTTAGGAGCTCCCGCTCGTAACAGCGGCGGTCGGTGGCGTTGAACACGGTGGTCCGGTTTAGCAGTGGCTCGCCCACGGGATTGCGCTTCTGGACCGTATTGACGAGGACGGGCAACTGCTGGCCCGTACCGCCGACCAGGTCAAACGCCACCTCGTTCACCGTGCCTTGCATGCGGAGCAGCGGCGCATAGTGGGTCTCGTGGAAGATCTTCCCGCCGAGGGTGAGCAGGTCTTGAAAGCGCTTGCGCCACAAGAGCTCCTCGCGGGAGTAACCGATCCAGGTGAGGAAGGTCTGGTTGACGCGCGCAAACGTGCCATCCGGAAGCGTGGAGAAATAGCCGCACGGAGCGTGCTCGTACAGGTCTTCGGCACTCTCCGCCAGCAGTGAATCGTCGAGCCAGAGTTCGGGATCGGTCACCGCCTCACCTTAGCTCCAGGAAAGCCCGCATCGCCGCGATGGTCTCCTCCGGCGCGCTGAGGTTGGGACAATGCCCCGTGGCGCGCATCACGACCAGGCGACTGTCGGGAATACTGTGGTGCACGTACTCGCCCACCGTGAGCGGCGCGATGATATCCTCCGAGCACTGCAGGATCAGCGTCGGAATCTCTACCCGGGGCAGGTCCGCCCGGTTATCCGAAAGGAAGGTCGCCCGCGCGAACTGCTTGGCGATTTCCGGGTCCGTGCGGCAGAAGCTGTTGGTGAGCTCTGCCCCCAGCTCGGGGCGGTCGGCGTTGCCCATGATCGCCGGGGCCATGGCACTGGACCATCCCAGGTAGTTGCTGTCCAGGAAGTCGATTAAGCCTTCGATCTCCTCACGCGTGAAGCCCCCCTGGTAGTCTCCGTCGTTGAGGTAACAGGGCGAGGGGCCGATCAGCACGAGGCTCGCGAAGCGCCGCGGCTCCTGGAGAGCCGCCAGTACCCCGATCATTGCCGAGACGGAGTGCCCCACAAACACCACGTTCTCCAGCTCCAGTTCTTGGCAGATCTCCACCACGTCTGCGGCGTAGCCGTCCAGCCGGCTGTATTTCGCACGATGGTAGGCGGAGAGATCCGACTGGCCGGCGCCCACGTGATCGAAGAGGATGGTCCGGTAGTCGTCGAACGCGGGGGCCACCAGTCGCCACATGTGCTGGTCGCATCCGAACCCGTGCGCAAAGAGCATGGGCTGGCTCCCCCGCCCGGAGAGGGTGATGTTGTTGCGCTTGAAAGCAGACACACGAAACTCCAGGGTGCAACGGGAAGCGAGGCGGCGGAGCAATGCCCACAGTGTACCGGATCGTCTCTCACTTTCGCCCTCCCCCTTTATGCTGTCCCATGCCGCTACCCCCGCGGGCTCGATTGGAGCAGGAATCGCCGCACCGTCTCATCGAAGTCCCTGGCAACATGAACCGAACCCTCTTCCTCCCCCTACTCGCCCTTACGCTCGGCTGCTCCACGGCTGCAGCGGCGCCTAAAGCCCGGCCGGTGGACGGCTACATCGCCGACGTGCCGGCCGAGCGCGCCGAGGCGCGGGCGGCACGGCACCAGGAGATCGCCCGGCGCCGGGCGCAGAGCGCGCTGGTGATCGTTCACCGCGGCGCGGCCGCCTTCGCGCCGGAGAACACGCTCGAGGCCTATGCCGCGG
>JAJFMS010001006.1 GCA_020696885.1 Armatimonadota bacterium
CCATCCTCTCTGATCCTGTGATCCCGTCCAAAACTCCCTGCTCCCTCTCCTCTCCGTGCTCTCTCCGTGTCTCCGTGTCTCCGTGGTGCCCTCCCCCAAGAACCCGCAGAGGCAGGAAGGAAGCGCTCCCTGGTGAACTCTCTTCTGGTGTCTGCGGCCGCGCGGTAGTTTCACGGGCCGGGCCAGGGAGTGAGCATATGGTGCGGCGACCCGTGTTCTGGGCAGCCTTCGCGTTAGTGGCGGCGATCTTTTGTCTGGGGGCGGCCCCGGCCCGGTCGCAGACCGGGATGGTGTCGTGGGTTCTGCTGGGCGGCAAGGGCAAGGCGGCGAAGGCCGCCGGGCTGCAGGTTTTCGCCGAGAGCGGCAACCTGGACCACAGCATCCTCTACCGGAACAATGCCATCACCTGGTCCAACGGCTTCATCGTCTCGGACGAGGAGTGCCCCGAGGAGCACTTTCACGGCCGGCTGGGCGACCTGAAGGACAACGGCCGCGGCTGTGGGCTGGGCACGGTGAGCCGGTACACCGAGACCGCTCCCGCCGTCCAGCATGCCTCGGACGCGCTGATGAGCAATCTCGAGGCCCAGGGCGACCTCGCCAACGTGCACTACCGGGACGCCGTAGCCGCGGCCGAGGTGGCCGCCGGTAAGCTGATTGCCATGAAAGCCGCCGTCCTGGAGGCGGACCCCTCCCAGCTCCCGGGTGGGCGCGTCGCGCTGCCGTCCGTCAACACCGCGATCGACCTGCAAACCCGAGCCGTGGAGATCCTGACCAACCTCGCGGAGCAGACCAGCAACCGCCACGCCATCCGCCGCTCCGAGATCGCGCTCCGCCAGGCCGAGAAGGCCGCGCGTAAGGCGTTCTCCATCCTCGTCAACCGCTGACGCCCGCATGCCAGCCGCAGGTCTGAACATCCGTGTGCACGAACCCGGTCCCTGGGGAAGAATGGGAGACGGGGGCGAGAAAACCAGCGGATGCGCGTACTGACCTATAACATTGCGGGGAACCGGGGCCGGGGCCGGCGAGACTACATCGAGAAGATCGCCCGGATGATCCGGGAGATGGATGCGGACATCGTGGGGCTGCAGGAGGTGGTGCACTACCCGCACGACCCGCATCCCCCCGAAGAGGTGCTGGCGGAGCTCACCGGGATGCACGCCGTCTACCTGCCCGCGCACACCGGCAAGCGCCATTCGATCGGCAACGCGGTGCTCTGCCGGGACGAGATCATCGAGACCGTCTCCTACGAGCTGCCGCACACCTTCCCGGAGCGCCGCATCCTGCTGGAGGTTGACACCACCGCGCGCGGGCTGCCGGTCACGGTGTTCTGCACGCACCTGGTGCACCTGGCCGGCGCGGGAGCGCGGATGCGGCTGGTGCAGGCCACCGCCGTGGCGAAGCGACTCTCCACCTGCTGGCGCCCCTACGTGCTGCTCGGCGACCTGAACGCCGGCCCGCGCTCCCGGGAGCTCCGCCCGCTCCGGGATCCCGACGGGGACCACAGCCATCTGGACGGGATCCACTCCTGGCCGTCCCGCCGGCCGTTCATCCTCTACGACCACATCTGGCCCGGTCCGGGCTGGGTGGTGGAGCAGACCAGCGTGCTGGACCCGCACATCTCGGACCACCGCCCGCTGCTCGCACAGCTCGGCTGGAAGGGCTCGCCGCGGTTCAACATCATGCCGGACGAGGCGTACCTAGACCGTTCGATTCACAGCGGAGAGCCGTTTTGACACAGAGGGGACACGGACGGGACAGGGGGTAGACGGAGGTAGCCGCAGATGAACGTGGTCCGCGGGATTGGGGCGACCAGTGCCTCGCGGGCGTTCACCGTGGCGTTCTGGTCTCTATAATGAGCGGGGCTTTCGGGCCGGCTCGTCCCGAGCGGCGCCGGAGCCCGTGAGAACCGCTCATGCAGCGTTGGAACACCTCCTCGGCCGGAGCGCCGCGCAACTCCCGTGCGTCGCTGCGCCGCATCGTCGGCTCGTTCGCGCCGTATAAGCCGCAGGTAGCCCTCATCCTGGCGGCGGTGTTCATCTCCTCGTTCCTGGGGCTGCTCCCGCCGTTCTACCTCCGCATCATCGTAGACCGCGGCCTCTCTCGCGGCGATCTCGGGCTCGTCACCCACTACACGCTGCTCACGCTGGCGGCCACCGTGGCTTCGGTCGGCCTCTCGCTCTACTACGGCTACCTCAGCGTGCTCATCGGGCAGCGGATCATGCGGGACCTGCGCGGGCAGCTCTTCACGCACCTGCAGAAGATGTCGCTGCGGTTCTTCACCGGCACCCGCACCGGCGAGATCCAGTCCCGCCTGGCGAACGACGTCAGCGGGGTGCAGTCCGTAGTGAGCGACACCGCCGCCAACGCCACGGCCAACATCACCACCGTCATCTCGACGCTGGTGGCGATGTTCTTGCTGGACTGGCGCCTCACGCTACTGGCGGTGGGAATCATGCCGGTCTTCGCGGTGGTGGGCGCCCGGGTGGGCATGTGGGCGCGGGACGTCTCCCGGCAGTCCCAGGAGAAGGTGGCGGAGATGAACGCCATCACGCAAGAGACGCTCTCCGTCAGCGGCGCACTGCTGGCCAAGACCAGCGGGCGCGGCGAGCTGATCCAGCAGCGGTTCACCCGGGAGAACGAGGGGCTCACGGAGTGGCAGACCCGCCGGCAGATGATCGGGCGGTACTTCTTCACCCTCATCGGCATGACGTTCTCGATCACGCCGGCCCTGGTGTACTGGCTAGCCGGCTACCTCATCGG
>JAJFMS010001007.1 GCA_020696885.1 Armatimonadota bacterium
ATTACGGCTCCCGGGTCGTGAAACGCACACCGGCGGTTCCCTCCCCTACAGGTGGGGCCGCTCTCGATGGGGAACTGTCAGCGGGCCGCAGGGTGCGGCTCGCTGGAGAGCCCTGTAGATGAGCGAACCCACCATTCCCGCCGGAGCACGCCGGGCCGGCGGTGCTACGATTGTCCTGATGGTCCTGGCCGTGCTGCTGACGCACGTGTCCGGCAGCGCCGCCGCTGCGCCTCCCAAGGCGCCGCCGCCGAACGTGCTGTTCATCGCCGTGGACGACCTGAACCACTGGGTCCGCCATCTGGGCCGGAATAAGCAGTCGATCACCCCGAACATCGACCGCCTGGCGGCACAGGGGGTCACGTTTACCCGGGCCTACTGCGCGTCGCCCTCTTGCAACCCTTCCCGCGCCGCGCTGATGTCCGGCCTGCGTCCCGCCACCACCGGCGTGTACGAAAACGACACGGATTGGCGGCCCCACGTCCCGGTGGCGCTCACGCTGCCGACGCACTTCCGCAACCACGGCTACTTCGTGGCGGGCGCCGGCAAGATCTACCACGGCGGCTACGACCGGCGCGACGAGTGGGACGACTACATGTTCCGGCCGGGCGGCGATCCCCGTCCCACTATCGGCCCTCGGGGCGTCGGCGGCATTCAGTTCGCGCCGCTGGACGCTAACGACGAGGACATGGCCGATTACCGGATCGCGAGCTGGACGATCGACCAGCTCGGGCGGAAGCACGACCGGCCGTTCTTCCTGGCGTGCGGCCTCCATAAGCCGCACATGCCATGGAACGTGCCGCGCAAGTACTACGACATGCATCCCCTGGAGAAGATCCAGCTTCCCCCGACCCGGCCGGAGGACCTGACGGATGTTCCCCCGGCGGGGGTGCGAATGGCGACCGCTAGCGGCGACCACGCGCGGATGCTGGAGTCCGGTCGATGGGCCGAGGCGGTTCAGGCTTACCTGGCTGCGATCACGTTTTCGGATGCCCAGATCGGCCGGGTGCTGGACGCGCTGGAGCGAAGCCCGTATCGGAAGAACACCATCGTGGTGCTCTGGGGCGACCACGGCTGGCACCTGGGGGAGAAGGAGCACTGGCGCAAGTTCGCGCTGTGGGAGGAGGCCACGCGGTCGCCGCTGGTGTGGCGCGTGCCCGGTGTCACCAAGCCGCGAGGCGTGTGTAATCGGACTGTGGACCTGATGAGCCTCTACCCCACCCTCTCCGACCTGTGCGGACTACCGGTGCCCTCCCATGTCGAAGGGGTGAGCATCCGTTCTCTGCTGAAGAACCCCAGCGCCAAGTGGAACACTTCCGCCCTGACCACCTACGGCTTCCAGAACCATGCCATCCGTACCGAGCAGTGGCGGTACATCCGCTATGCCGGCGGCGGCGAGGAGCTCTACGACGAGCGGAAGGACCCCTACGAGTGGACCAACCGGGCGGCCGAGCCGAAGAACGCCGCCGTCAAGGCGGAGCTCGCCCGGCGGCTCCCGCAGGTGAACACGCCGGACGCAGGCGGGCGCCGCGGTAGAAGGGCAGCTCCGAACGATGGCGAGTAGCGACGGTTTCCACGGGTCGTTCCCGCTCGTCGAATGAGGCCCGCGATCCGGCAGGCCAGTATCTTCCCTCGGGTGTGGCGCCGACCACGTCCTGGGGCCGCGGAGTTCCAGACCTGCCCCGGGGGTATACGGACCGGGCAATTCGAACGAACGCCCGTGAACGGCCTCCCATTGGCTGCCATCAGGCCCTTTGCGGGGCGTTCGGTCGGATAGGCAGGTCCGTTTACGGCCTGCCGGGCATTGGCATGCAGTCGCCGCCTTCGGTAGGTACTGCCCGGATGCCTCCGGGACTCCGGGCAGTACCTCGTTTGCGGGCGCTCTCAGACCGCGGACGCGCTCAGCGGCATCCGGTAGGCTGCGGGAGCGGCTCGTGGCCCAGCTCGTCGCGCGTGGGGTCGTCCAGGGTGGCAGGGAGGCGGACCGTGAACTCGGCGCCCCGGCCGTGCCCTTCGCTGGCGGCCTCTACCTGGCCGCCGTGCATGCGCACCAGATCTCTTACGAGCGCGAGACCGATCCCCAGGCCCCCCTCCGCTCGCCCGCGTGCCTGCTCGGCCTGCACGAACGGATCGAATACCTGCGGGAGCAGCTCCGGTGAGATACCGATGCCGGTGTCTCGCACTCGGATCACAGCGGTCCCCGCCTCCGCGCCGAGCTGTCCGTGTGATTGGTCCGGGGTTCCCGCCTCGATCTCGGACCACAACCGGATCTCGCCGCCGGCCTCCGTGTACTTCGCCGCGTTGGTCAGAAGGTTTCCGACCACCTGTTCCAGCCGGGTTGGGTCGCCGTAGATCCAGACCGGCCGCGTGGGCAGGACCAGCGTGAAGCGGTGCTGGCGCTGCTGCAGCAGCGGGGTGCAGGTCTCGGCCGCCGCCTCGAGGATGCGCGAGAGGTTGACCCACTGCTTCTGCAGCGCGATCTTCCCCCGGCTAACGCGTGAAACGTCCAGCAGGTCGTCGATGAGGCGGGTCAACTTGGTGGTCTGGCGCCCGATCACACTCTGCAGTCGCGTGACCGCCCGGTTATCGGAGCCCAACTGGTTCAGGGCGTAGTGGGCGTTGCTGATGGCCGCCAACGGGTTGCGCAGCTCGTGCGCCAGGATGGCGAGGAACTCGTCCTTGTGCCGTGCCTCCCCTTCGAGCTGGTCCAGCAACCGCTGGCGCTCCGCCTCGGCGTGTTTCCGCTCATCGATCTCCTGA
>JAJFMS010001008.1 GCA_020696885.1 Armatimonadota bacterium
AAGGCGTACGCAAAGGCTTCGCGCACCTTCTTGTCGGTAAATGGTTCGCGGGTGAGGTTGAACAATAGATACTGCGTCCCGGCCACCGGCATGAAGAGGAGCTCCCGGCTCAGCACAGGATCGGCTTCGATGGCCGGCATCAGCTCTTCCACCGGCCAGTTCACCTCGAGCTCGCCTTGGCGATAGGCGTCGAGCGTCGCTGGGTCGTGATAGTCCAAAAACAGGAACTCCAGACCGTCAAGCTTGGTCGGGCCGTTCCAGTAGCGGTCATTGCGAGCATAGGCCAGCGTCGATCGTCACCGTCCGCGTCGTACTCGACCAGATTGAACGGCCCGTTGCCGATCCGCGTTTCCGGAGTGCTCCACCACGCGGCGCCACCCGCCTCCACAAGCTCCTGACGCAGCGGAATGGTCCCCCAGTTGGAGGCAACGACTGGAAAGTAAGGCGCAGGCTGGTCGAATGTGTACTCCAGCGTGCGGTCGTCCAGGGCGCGCACCCCCAGCGAAGCCTTCGCCGCCTCGCTAGCCGCGGCATCTTCCGCCGCGAACATCGCTTCGCATCCGACCACGTCGAAGTAGTAGCTCGCGGATTCGGAATCGAGGTCGGGGCTGCACACCCGCTCCATGGCGTAGCGGAAGTGCGCGGCGGTCACCGGGACTCCGTCGCCGAAGACCAACCCGTCGCGCAGATGGAAGGTGAGCGTCTTATCGTCCGGACCGAACTCCCATGTTTCGGCCGCGCCAGGTATGACCTGCAGATCATCGCCGATCCGGGTCAGCCCCTCGTAGTCGAGACCGCCGGAGATCGACCACTGGCCGCTGTGGCTGAGCTGTGGATCGAGCGTCTCCGGGAAATAGCCCCAGTTGACGCGGAGGACGTGAGCCTCTGCTCCCTCCTGGCGCGGCCGGAGTCTGGCGCACAGCGCCGGCGTTCAGTATCAACGCGGTAATGATCGCGAGAAAGGTCAGCACGCGATGTCGATTCACTCCGACGTTCCTTCGCCCATGCCGCCTCGTCACGTGCATTTCGATGCTTGGTGAGCGCTGCTCCTACCTTGGCGGTTCCACATCGACGGTGAGCGGCGTCCACCAGCCTGGCCAGAACTGGTTGGGCGCGGTGGGGGAATAGCCGACTACATACGGTTGCACCAACTGGATGGAATCGAAGGTGAAGCCGAAGATGGCCGGGGCGTCCGCGAGCAACAAGCGCTGCGCCTCCTCCGCCAGACGGATGCGTTCTTCCGGGTCCATTTCGCTGTCGACGCGCGCGAAGAACTCGTCGTACTCCGGGTTGCAGTAGCCGACTTCCGCGGAAAAAAATGGGGAGCCGCAGGTCCACATCTCGAGCCAGTCATGGGGATCTGGCATGTCCGAGTACCAGCCGGTGCCCGCGAACTGCGGCCAGGTTTCCACGTCGTCCATCAGCGCGTCCAGTTCGTCGGGTGTCACCGGCGCCAACGTCATCTCCACGCCGAGCACTTGCCGGTACTGGTTCGCGATCCACTCGGCCTGGGTGAAGTCAGCCGGGTCGTCGTTCTGGTGATACAGGGCGATCTCGGGCAATCCCTCCGGCCCGCCGTAGCTCGACGCGGCCAGCGCCTCGCGCGCCTTCGCCGGATCAAAGGCAAACGCGTCGGTCTCGATGGCGCCGGGAACTTCGGAAGGGATCCAGCTCAGGTGCGGCGTGCACCCGCCGTACATCATTTCGAGGCACCAGGCGTCGCGGTCGAAGCCATAGGCGAACGCCTCGCGCACCTTCTGGTCGGTGAACGGCTCCTTGTTGAAATTGAAGTTGAACATCTCGATGAACGGAATCCAGATGTTGAGGACGTCCCGGCTGAGGATCGGGTCCGCCTCGATGGCCGGCATGCTCTCTTCCCACGGCCGCATGACCGTCAGGTATCCGTCGCGGTACGCCTGCATCGCCTCGTCGTAGGGGAGGACGACGTACTCGACGGCATCCAGCTTCGCCATGCCGCCCCAGTAGCGCTCGTTGCGGACGAACCTGATATGCGGCGGCGCTCCCTCCGGCTCGATCTCCACCACCTGAAAGGGGCCGTTGCCGACCCAGACCGCCGGATCGAGCCATTGCTCCGGATCCCACCCGTCGAGCAACTCCTGCTTGATCGGCATGAAGCTGACGTTGAGGGCGGTGAGCGCCGGGAAATAGGGGGCGGGTTTCAAGAGATCGATCTCCAGGGTGCGCTCGTCGACGGCGCGCGCCCCGAAATTGGCTCTGGCGGCCTCGTACGCCGCCGCATCGACCGGCGAGCCATCCGCGTTCAGCTCGACAGCATGGAGTTCCGCGCAGCCGATCACGTCGGAGAGGTTGTCCACGTTGAACGTATTGAGGTGCGGATCGCATTGGCGCACCATCGCGTCGCGGAACCGCTCGGCGAGTAGCGGCGAGCCATCGCTGTAGGTCAGGTTGTCACGGAGACGAAACGTGATCTGCGTGCCGTCGTCGTTGAACTGCCACGACTCGGCCGCACCGGGGACGACGTTCAGCTCCTCGTCGAAGCGGGTCAGCCCCTCGTAGTTGAGAAAGGTGACGTCGACCGTGCCACTCTCGGTCTGCTGCGGCTCCAGCATCGTCTGGAAGCCATCGCCCCAGAAAAAGCGCAGGACGTGAGGCGTTGCGCCTTGCCTGGCATGGGCCGGCGCCCAGCCAGTCAGCAGCGAGCCACATACCAGGACCATGAGGACCAGAACCGGGGTTGCGCGCCGATGCATGACGAGATCCTCCTCGCGGAAC
>JAJFMS010001009.1 GCA_020696885.1 Armatimonadota bacterium
GGTGGTTCCGGCTCTGCTGACGCCGGGAGGAAGGCCTGACGAGGGCAACCACGGCGAGTGCCCCTACGCAGAATCGCACGTCGAGCCTGCACCAAACTAGCCCCGGTAGCCTCGCCGCGCTGAGGCACAGCCCCGGTAGAAGTGCGGCCGGAAAGCCGGACGCTCACCGACGCAGGGCGGCGACTCCCCAAACACGAACTGTCACCCGGTGGGGCACGCTGTGGTGTCCCTCCGGAGGCGGGGAGGCCCAGGTTGGCAGTCGTCATGGCGAGTCCGGCCCGCCGGGTGTGGCGGAAGCGGTTCGAAGTGCTCCTCACGCAGGCCGCGCTGCTGGCGTGCAGCGTGGTATTCGTGATCCCGCTCTACTGGCTCGTCAGCTCCTCGCTGAAGACGGACAGTCAGCTCCACGCCTGGCCGCCGGTGTGGGTGCCCAGCCCGATCACCACGGAGCACTACGTCAAGGGCCTGCAGTTCATCCCGTTCCCGCGGATGCTGCTGAACACGCTGATCGTGGCGATCGGCTCTGTTATCGGCACGGTGATCTCTTGCTCACTGGTGGCCTACAGCCTGGCGATGATGCGGTGGAAGGGCCGGGACTTCCTCTTCTACATGCTGCTGGCTACGATGATGCTCCCGGGCCAGGTGACGATGGTCCCACTCTTCGTGCTGTTCGCGAAGATGGGTTGGGTGGACACGTTCCTGCCGCTGGTGGTGCCGCACTTCTTCGGCGGCGCGTTCAGCATCTTCTTGCTGCGGCAGTTCTTCCTGGGCATCCCGAGGGACCTGAGCGAGGCGGCCCGGATCGATGGCTGCGGCCCGTGGGGCATCTACCAGCGCATCGTGCTGCCGCTCTCCAAGCCGGTGGTTGCTACCGTCTCGCTGTTCACCTTCCTCGCGGCCTGGAACGACTACATGGGCCCGCTGATCTACCTGGCCAACCCACGGAACTTCACGCTGTCCCTGGGCCTGGCGATGTTCAACAGCCAGTACGGCTCCTATCCCGGTCAGCTCATGGCGGTGACCACCGTGATGACGCTGCCGATCCTGGTGCTCTTCTTCCTCACGCAGCGCACGTTCATCCAGGGCATGTCCACGTCCGGAATCAAAGGGTAGATCGATAATGAGGAAGCCAGGAAGTTAGGAAATGAGGAATGGGTAGGGCTCTGTCGGTGCGAAGTCCAGCAGCGTGCGCGGAGGTGCCTCGGTTGACCGCCCCTTCGGTTTGACGCGTTAACATCACGCACGTATCATTCCCGCGGAGAAAGCGGCCGATGGCACGGACACTGGAAGAATTGGATCGAGAGCTCACCTTGCTTCGGGCGGAGCTCGATCGGCTAAAGCGGGAGGAAACGCCGGCGGTTCATCCGTTCAGGCAGGCCATCGGGTGTTTCACGGGGGATGAGGAACTACGACGTATCGACGCCGGGATCGAAGCCAAGTGCCGGATCCCTGATCCGCGGTTTGCGGGCGATGCCGACTATGTGGCTGCCTGACACCAACCTCGTGACGGTTCTCGATCATGTACGCTCGTAGCACCCGGCGCGAGCTGCTAAATGGCGCGTGCGGGGCTGCGGCGGCGCAGGCGCTCGCCGGTTGCGGTACTCGTACTTCCGGGCGGGAGCCGGTGGAGATCCGGTACTGGACCGGTTGGACCGGCCACGAGCTGGAGTCGCAGAAGCGGCTGGTGGATGAGTTCAACCGCGCGCATCCGGGCATCCGAGTACGCATTCTCAGCGTGGCCGGGTCGTACCAGAAGGTGCGGATCGCCTTTGCGGGCGGTGCGACGCCGGACGTGTGCTCCGCCATCTGGGCCGACGAGCTCGCCGGCTACGCGATGCGCGGCGTGCTTCACCCCCTGGACGACTTCCTGACCGGCTCTGGGCGGAGCATCGACGAGTTCGTGCCGGGGGTAGCGCGGATGGTCTGCTATCAGGATCGCACCTACGCGCTCGCGGTGACGACCAACACCAACTTCATCGTCTTCAACAAGACGATCTTCCGGGAGGCGGGGCTGGATCCGGAGCGTCCGCCCCGGACAATCGCGGACCTCGACGCTGCCGCGCAAGCGTGTACCCGGCTTGGGCCCGGCGGCAGCATCCTCCGCTATGGGTTCCGGCCGGCGCAGCTCTTGCTGTGGGCCTACGTGTTCGGCGGGCGCTGGTATGATGCCGCGACCGGCCGGGTGACCGCGGACGATCCACACAACGTGGAAGCCCTGCGCTGGATGGCGGCCTACGCCAAGCGGTACGACGTCACGCGCATGCAGAGCTTCGAGTCCGGCTTCGGCGGCAACTCCACGCCCAGCGGCCCATTCTTCGTGGGCAAGGTGGCGATGTGGCAGACCGGGGAGTTCGCCCGGGAGCACCTCCGGCGGTACGCGCCGAACCTGGAGTGGGGCTGGTTCCCGCTGCCTGCTCCACCCGGCGGTCGGCCCCAGACTACCAGCGCCGGCGGCAGCGTCTTCGCCATTCCGGCCGCCACCCGCCACCCCGCAGAGGCGTGGACCTTCCTGGACTGGATCACCCAGCCACACGCGATCGGTGAGTTCTGCAGCGCCATCACCAACCTGCCGCCCTTGAAGGCGCTGGGGGAGTCGGAGCGGTTTCGGAAGGAGCCGCTGTTCCGGTTCGCGCTGGAACTGGCGGGCGGGGAGAACGTGTTCGGGCCGCCCGGCATGCCGATCTGGCCGCGCTATGTCCAGGACATCCGGCGTATCGAGGACCACGCGATCTTCGGCGGGGAGGACCCGGCGC
>JAJFMS010001010.1 GCA_020696885.1 Armatimonadota bacterium
GCCGCCGGTGTACCGGTGACCTACGGTTCGGACAGCCATCACCCCGGCGAAGTGGGCCACGCCCGCGAGGTGGTGTGGCCGTTGATCGAGCACGCCCGTCCCTGGCGACCCTGCGACAACGGGGCCGCGATGTTCGGCAGCAGTGTTGTCTAGCCCTAACAACGCTTTCGTGGCCTTGCAGCGCCCGTAACCGACCGGTTGCCCGGAGTCCCGGAGCATCCGGGCAGCACGCTTCGGAACCAGGAGGTGCTCTCGGCTGATTGCCAGGAGGCCCGCTGTCAGGCGGGCGGGCGAGCGTCCTGGACTTGCCTTACTAACGACCGGCCTGACAGCCGGACTCCTGTCAGGCCGGCGTTGGGTGAGCACAAGGACGAAAACGGATTTCATCCATTGCGGGTGCCCGCCCGGTCATCGCGAACTCCGTATCAATCGTGCCAGAGCGATCGTCAAGGCCCCGTGCGCCAACCCGACGCTCAGGCGGCCGGCATTCCCTTGAAGTTAGGATCGCTCAGCCCCGGCAGCTCCGCCGTGCTGTCCCCGAAGTGCTCCACCGGCGTGCCCATCCGCTTCAGCAGGCCCACGTACAGGTTGCAGAGGGGAGTCTTCTTCTCGTAGATCAGGTGGCGGCCGGTGGCCAGGGTGTTGCCGGCGCGGCCGGCCAGCACCAGCGGCAGGTTCTGCGGGCTGTGCGCATTGCCGTCCTTCATGCCGCTGCCGAACAGGACCATCGAGTTGTCCAGCAGCGTGCCTTCGCCCTCTTTGATCGCCTTCATCCGCTCCAGCATGTAGGCGTACTGCTGGAGATGCCAGATGTTGATCCGCTTGTACTCTTCCAGCTTCGCCTTGTCATTCTCGTGGTGCGAGGTCTGGTGGTGGCCGCCGCTGACGCCCGGGAGGAACGAGAAGTTCTTGCCGCTCACCTCGTTGCCGAACATGAACGTGGCGGCGCGCGTGGAGTCGGTCCAGAACGCCAGGACGATGATGTCCAGCATCAGCCGCACCTGCTCGGTATGGTCGATCTTCCGCTCGCTGAGGCGCGCCGGATCCTTGTAGTAGTCCGTGATGCGGCCGCCCAGCTTCTCGACTTCCTTCCGCGCCAGCGGGTCCTCGGCGTACTCGTCCTTGCGCCGCGCGGCGTCGAAGGCGATCCGCTTCTCCACGGAGCGCACCGAGTCGAAGTACTCTTCCAGCTTGAGCTGATCCAGCTTGCCCACGCGGCCCTGCAGGCGCCGGGCATCCGCCGCCACCAGGTCCAGGATGCTCTGGTCCTTTTCCGAGGTGGCCTGGCCCTTCACCGCGTTGGAGCGGAAGAGGCGGTCGAAGGCGAGCTGCGGGTTGATCTCCCGGGTCACCGGCGTCTGCGGGTTGCTCCAGGAGACGTGGGAGCCGTAGAGCCGGGTGAAGCCGACGTTGGTGTCCACGCCCATGGTCACCGGCTCGATGCTCAGCTCCAGCGACGGGAGGGGGGTGAGGTTGCCGACCCGCTGCGCCACCACCTGGTCCAGGGAGACGCCGCCGCACCGGAGGTCGCTGCCGGTGGTCTTGGTGACCGCGGTGCCGGTGAGGAACGGCGCCACCTTCACGTAGTGCCCGTCCCCCACGATGCTGTTCTTGTTCATCAGCTCCGTGAAGACCAGGAGGTCCTGCTTCACGTTCGCCAGGGGCGCCAGGATCTCGGAGAGCTGGAAATCGCTGCCGATGCCGGTCGGCTGCCAGGCGTGCGGGTTGACGCCGTTCGGCATGTACAACGCGGCGAACCGCACCGGGGCCTTGCGGGCGCCCTTCTCGGCGGCCTGCGCCCCGAGGGGGTGCATCGCCTCCAGCAGCGGCAGGAACATCGAAACGCCCATGCCCTGCAGAACGGTCCGTCGAGAAATACCCCGGTTCATCGCGTTGATCCCCTCAACAGTCAATCGATCAAGCTGCCGTTTCGAACAGTCGTACCATCCGAGCGATCATCGTACAGTGTGGACTGACGCGGCCGAAAGGCCGCACCGGCCTCATTACTCCAACACTCCACTACTCCAATACTCCGCTCGGGCCAGACCACCGCCATCCCGCGCCTGACGCGCCGCACCGCGAGCGCTACAGATTCTTCCGGTACTGGAACGGATAGCTCTTGACGATTTCGCGCACCAGCGTGGTGCTCCGGTAGCCATCCTTCGCCACGGTCGCCGAGATGCCGCGGACCGTGGGAATGTCGAACGGCTCCAGACCGCGGCCCAATGAGTAGGCCAGCATCTTCTCCACCAGGTTACGCGTGAAGTCGTCCTTCCGTGCCAGCACGATCTGCTTCAGCTCCGCCGGCCCGCTAAACTTCTCCCCGGTTGGCATCTCCGCCGCCGAGTCGACCATCTCCGACCCGATCTTCGTGCGGAACCGCCCGATTGCATCGAAGTTCTCCAGCCCGAATCCGATCGGATCCATCCGGTTGTGGCAGGACGAGCACTCCGGCTTCTGCCGGTGCAGCTCCAGCCGCTGCCGAAAGGTCATGCCCTCCTTCGGCGCGTCGTCCGCCGGCAGGCCGCCCGCGTTGGGAGGCGGCGGCGGGACTTTGGTGCCCAGCACCTCTTCCAGCACCCACTTCCCGCGCAGCACCGGGCTCGTGCGCTGCGGGTACGAGGTAATGGTGAGCACGCTGGCCTGGGTGAGCACGCCGCCCCGCGTCCCATCGCCCAGCTTCACCCGGCGCAGCTCCGGTCCCTGCACGCCGGCCACGCCGTAGTGCTTCGCCAGCTCTTCATTCAGGAAC
>JAJFMS010001011.1 GCA_020696885.1 Armatimonadota bacterium
GGACCAGCTCTACGGCTCGGACAGCTACCTCGCGCCCGAATACCAGGAGCGCGCCGTAGAGGATGCCGAGTCCGGCAAGAAGATGGACGTCTTCGCCATGGGCCGGATCCTGGTGGAGCTGATGGTCGGGAAGCGGATGTCCCAGGACGAGATCGACCGCAAGCAGGAGCAGCTTTACGGCCAGATCCTGCACGGCGGCAAGCTGGACGTCTCGTTCCTGCGCGCGGTATTCCGCTCGATCGCCTACGACCCGCAGAAGCGGTATCACAGCGGCGCTGAGCTGGAGGAAGACATCACGCCCGCCGCGCCGCCGGTGGGCCGTGTGCGGCCCCGCGTGGTCGACTTCGGCCTGATCGAGGACTCCGCCCCGCACGAGATGAACATCCAGTGCTACAACGTGGGCGGCGGCACGCTGCGCGCGGAGATCGCCGCGGACGGCGATTGGCTGGAGATCGGCACCACCGGCGCCATCACCGCGAAGAACGCGATGTTCGAGCGCAATCGCCAGGTGGTGCGCGTGGTCGCGTATCCGGAGCGGATCCCCCCGGGTGCGGTGCTCAACGGCCGCATCGTCTTCTCGTTCCCCGGCGACATCGCCGAGGTCCCGGTGCTGCTCCGCCGCCAGGCGCAGGTAGCGGACGTCTACGTCCAGCCCAATGCGCTGAAGGTCCACGTGGCGCCGGGCGGCTCCGGCCATGCCCGGCTCACGTTCTCCAACCATGGCGGCGCGCCGACCCAGATCCGGATCATTCGTCCACCGGACTTCGTGATGTCGGTCTCGCCGGAGGAGTTTACGCTTCCTGCCGGCAGCAAGCAAGAAGTCACGGTGTCCGTGGACGCGCAGATCGTCGGGGACAGCGAGGCCCACGTCGAGCTGCGCTGGACGGTGGAAGGCAACGCCCGCCCCAACATCCCGGTGAATGCCGCGGTGCGCCGCGGCGGCAGCCTGCTCACGGCGTTTACGGACCGGTTCCGAAAGAAGTAAGTGGGACAAGGCTGACCCATGGATGCGCCCCTCGATCTCCAGGTAACCCTCGCCCGGCCCGCAACCGTGACCGGCGCCGAGCCGGAAGAGCCGATCTACGCCCGCGTGCGGTTGACGCCGCGCGCCGAGGCCTCCGTGCGCCCGCGGCTGGAGCTGTGCTTCGTCCTTGACGCCAGCGCCAGCATGCACCGCTTCGTGCTGGACCCCACGGAGCGCGTGCAGTGGCAGCAGCGCGCCGAGCAGCGCGGGGAGGTGACCCGCCAGCTAGCCGACGGCCGCACCGGCATGGTGTGGACCGGTGAGACGCTGCGGGAGATGCAGCGCCACGTAAGCACCCCGATGATCAGCACGCTCCGGGGCGTGTGGCGGACCCTGGAAGGGCTCCAGCCGAGCGATGGAGTCAGCGTGCTGGCGTTCGCCGACCAGCCCGGCGTGATCTACCACGACTTCGGCGTGGCTGAGCGCGGCATCCGGTTGAACGATGCGAAAGCGGCCCTGACGCGGCTGGGCAGCGGGGTGGACGAAAGCGGGCTGGGCCGGGGGACGAAGCTCGCCGCGGCGCTCCAGGCCGCTCTCGACCGCATGTCGCAGGAAGAGATGGTGCCGACGCTCCGCCGGATCGTGGTGGTGAGCGACGGCATCATCGAGGACCGCGACGCTTGCCGACCGCTGCTGGACCTGGCGGTGAACCGGGGCGTCGTGATCAGCGTGATCGGCGTCGGGGACGAGTTCGACGAAGAGTTCCTGATGATGATGGCGGACCTGGCCCGCGGCAACTACTACTACGCGGCCACCGCGCCCGAAGTGGAGCAGGCCGTGACGGAGGAACTGCAGGTCGTCTCCAGCGTGGTAGGTCGCCAGGGGCACCTGCGGCTGGTCCCGGAGAACGGCGCGATCCTGCACGACGTCTTCCCGGTAGCGCCGCAGCTCTCCGAATTCCAGGCGATGTGGGTGGAGCAGGGCGGGTGGCGGTTCCGCATCGGGGACATCTCCGCCGCGCAGCCGCCGGAGTTCATCGTGGAGCTGGCGGCGCCCGCGCATGCCGGTGGGGAGCTCCGGCTTTGCACGGTCAGCGTGGAAGGACAGTCTGCCGCCGAGTCCGATTACTTCGGCGCCGAAGGCTCAATCCGGCTATTCTATTCCGACGAGAGCATGCTGCTCCAGGCGCGGGATGACGAAGTTCTGGATACCTGCCGCCGGCTGGAGATCTATCGCGCGGAGCGCCGCGCCGCGGAAGCCGAGTCGCACGGGGATCAAGAGACGGCCACCAAGCAGCTCAAAGCCGCTACCCGCATGCTGCGCAGCATCGGAGACACCAAGCTCGCGGACGAAATGGATGCGGCGGCTTCCGATGCGGAATCGGGTACCCGCAACCTCGGCCGCACCAAGCGGGTCAAAGCGGGAACCCGCCGGCTGGGCAACCGCTCTGCGGAATAGTAGTACAGTACCCCCGGGCCTCCGGGGATACGGAACGTAGACGATGCAAACCGAGCTCGGCCCCCGGGATCGGGGACTCACCGCCCTCCGCCAGGGAGATACCACCGGGGCCGTGGCCCTGCTCACCGAGGCGCTGCGGCTGGACCCCGCCGACGCAGACGCCTGTTCGGCGCTGGGCGTCGCGTTCTGCCAGACCCAGCGGCCACAAGACGGCGTGCGGGCACTCCGCCGGGCCGTGGAGCTGCGGCCCGATCGAGCGCCCCTCACGTTCAATCTGGCTCGCGGACTGGAGATGACCGGCCAACCCGCCGCGGCCCTGGAGAGCTACCTGCCGCAGCCCCACCGCCCCCGGTCTCGGACTTCCTGCTCACGCCCGCGCCGGCACCCGTAGTGCCGCACCCCGCCGTCGCCCCGGTCATACCGCCTCGTACGGCCGCGCTTCCGGCATCGGGTCCCGGAACACCGGCCGCGGTCCTGGCTCGCGTTCCGGAGGCTGCACCAGCACCCGTGCCGCAGTCTCCGGCGGGTCATCCCACGGCGCACCCACCGCAGCCCAAGCGCGGAGGGAGTCCGTGGGGCATTGTTGCTGTAGTGCTGGGGGTGCTGCTGCTCGCGGGCATCGCTGTGGTCGCGATCCTGGCGGCGGTGGTTTTCCCCGCAGTTCAGCAGGCGCGTCATGCCGCGGAGCGGGCACGGGAGCGAGCCGAGCTGCGGGCGAACGGAGCGCCGGGCGGGGTCTCACCGAGTCCGTTCCGGACCCTTCCCCCCGCCGCGAACCTGGACGTGCCACAAGCAGGCTCGTCCACGCTGGACCTCTCCCAGCAGGGTGGGGGACCGGGAGTGCGGGACGGGAGCTTCGGCTTTGACGTGGACTTCCCGGCCGGCTTCCCCGGGCCGACGGCACAGCGAGGCACGGAGCCAGTAGGGAT
>JAJFMS010001012.1 GCA_020696885.1 Armatimonadota bacterium
TAGGGCCATTTGTCCGGCCAGGCCTCGTCCAGATCGGTCACCGTCTTGCGGGAGTCGCGGGGGAGCAGCGTGCTCAGCCGCACGTCCTGTTTCCCGCTCGGGGTGGGCCAGGTCACGTCGTCGGCGCCCGCGGCGGGACGGGCTGTAGGGTGGATCAGCCACTGCCGGAGGGCCGGAGCCCGGTTGATGGCGGCGCCCTGATCCGCCCGGTAGCGTGCCAGGCGCGGGAGGGCACGCGGGTCCTCCGTGTGCGTGCGATCGTAGACCACCACAGTGCTGGACCGTCTCCCCGGCGACGAGAGATAGACCAGGCTGCGGGTCCACTCGTGGAGGTAGGTGGCGGGCGGATCGTAGTAGGAGGGGTCGTAGTGCTGCCCGCCGTTGGTGCCGCAGAGATAGGCGTAGCTGTCGTTGGGGCCAAACTCCTGCGCCACGGCGCCGCGCCACTCCCGCATCGAGCCGAGACCCGCGAAGAGCATCCCGTTCACCGCTTCCCCGAGGTGTGAAGGCCCGGAGTAATCCAGAGGATGGGTGATCGCCCACTCGCCCTTGCGGTAGAGCTGAAAGTCGCCGAAGTAGCTGACCTGGTGGTCCACGTAGGGCGTCAGCGGCAGCATGTGCGCGCCGAACAGGGCGTCGTCCCGCTGCCAGCCGTCGTGGAAGAAGAGCAGCCCTTGTCCAAGCGCGAACCGTCCTGCGGGCAGCGCCTCCCGCCAGTCCGCGGCGGGCGCGTAGGGGTCGTAGAAGAGATAGAAGTACCAGTTGGGGGTGACGCCCTTCGCCAGCGCCGAGTCGACCAGCCGCTTTGTCACGCCCTGGGCGAGCGGTCCGACCTTCGGATCGCCCTTGGTGAGCCCCGACAGCATCCCCATCAGCGGGACCCGATGGTACAGGTTCAGGTCTCGCGGCTTCTCCGTGTCGCCCCACTGGAAGGCGGACTCGAGGTCCGACGTCAGCTCGTAGATCTGGGACAGCGCCGCTTCCTGCGTCAGCCGGGTGATCTCCGGGAACGCGTCGGAGCTGGTGGCCGTGCGGGTGCATTCCGCGCCCAGGAGGAGCAGCTTGAGCGTGTTGAGGTTGTACTCACTGCTCTCGATCCACTGCCCGCCGCGGGCCATCTCCGCATACTCCCGGATGGCGTTGCGCATCCCGGTGCGCAGGCCGCTGCCGGTAGCATCCAGCCCTCCCACCGGCATGCTGCCGGCCTCGGAGTCCTTCCACGTTGCCTTCAGGAAGCTGCCGGCGCGCGGGTTGTCCGGCGCGGTGGCCAGGTCCACCAGTGCCAAGCCGAAGTAGTGGCCCACGGTCTCATCCGAGTCCACCACGCGTGTGCCCCACGGGGTGCCGGCCACGCGGTCTAGCGTGAGGTCGGCAAGCTGGTTTAGCTTGGCCACCAGGCGGTCCCGCTGCGGGGGAGTGAGCGCGGGATAGAGCCAGTCATACATCCACGCCAGCGTGATGAGGTCCTGCCGGGTGTAGTTCCGCCCGTCCGCCGGCTTCCAGGCCGGGTCCAGGGAGGCGTCGATCTGCTCCCAGGCTTTCCGGGCGTAGTCCGCCTCGCCGGTGATCTGGTAGACGAGGGTGGCCCACGGACCGCGCGCACCGTACTTCGGCGGGTTGGCCTCCGCGGCGGATTTCAGCGCCTTCCACAAGGGGTGCCCGTCCCGCCGCATCCGGTTCCACACCGCCTGCCGCTCTGGGGTCCAGCCCAGGCGGGGCTTGCGGCCGGTAGGCGAGGGATCGCCGGCCGCCATCCGGTAGGCCGGTCGCGGCAGGGCGGCTTCCACACTGCCGGGCAGGGGGCTCTCCGCGGCAACCTCGGGCAGCACCACGGGCGGCGGCCCGAAGCGGAGCGCGAAGGCGGCCAGCAGCGCAACGCTGGCGATGCCTGCGGGCAGCCACCGTAACTGGGGGCGGGACCTACGATAAGCGGTTTGGATAGAGGTGGACATCGCAGCAGAGATGCTGCGGCTAGATGAAGGGTGCAGATGGCGTTTGCGGAAGCCGCCGCAAAGTGCGGGGCCGCACTCGCTTCGGGCTTCCGCACGCCGAGGTGCCAAGCCGTCGACCTAATTGGGGCAGTTCGTATGCCACGGTGCGGCACCCGGGATCGGATACTGCCGCATCAACGAGACGCCGGACCAGGGCTCGCCGCACGGGTCGGCCAGCAGCGTTCCCCGGCTGAGCCATTTCGCGTGCCCATCGAAAAACGTGGCGTTCACGCCGCCGGAGTGGCGGCGAAGGGCTAGCACTGGTTGGCCGGCGCCCGGCTTGTCGTAGAGGTTCTTCGGCGGCTCGTACCAGGAGTCATCGAACGGATCACCCTTCTCGGTGACGACGATGATGTCGGAAGGGCGGTCGACAGCCGCCAGGGGCAGCCCTTCCGCAGCGCGATTGGCCACGTAGGAACGGGGGACCAGTGGGCGCCCGCCCTGCCCGTCCTCGGTAGCGTGCGGGACCCGACCGGAATCGGACGGACAGACGATGAGCGCGCCGCCCATCTTGGTGTAGGGGAGAATCTGGTTCCACCAACGGTTCTCGCGGGTAGCCCCAAGCGGCGCCGCCGGGCTCAACCGGCTGAGGCCGCTGGAGTGGCCGAAGAAGAAGCAGAGCTCGTCGTAATCGTTGATGTACATCGACAGAGCCGTGCCCAACTGGCGCATGTTGGAGAGGCACGTGGTCTGGCGGGCCTTCTCGCGAGCCTGCGCGAAGACGGGGAAGAGGATGGCGGCGAGGATCGCGATGATGGCG
>JAJFMS010001013.1 GCA_020696885.1 Armatimonadota bacterium
GATTTCGTGGAGCGGACCCTGGGCGGCTCGGTCTCGCCGGTGCTCGCCTACCTGATCCACACGCAGGAGCTGTCCGAGGCGGAGGCAGCGCTCCTGCAGCGGCTGGCAGATGAGCTGGACAGCGCCGGTGACGCGACGACCGGCCGGGAGGACCCAACCGATGTTTGAGGGGCAGTCTCTGTACTCCGGCTGGGCGGACCTGCTGCTGGGAGCGTCCGTGCAGGGCGCGCTGGGGATCGTGGCCGCACTGATCGTGGCTTCGCTCTTTCCGCGCCTTTCCGGGGCTGCGCGCTCGTGGCTCTGGCGCCTGGCGTTCGCCCGGGTCCTCATCGGCCTCTTCTGGGCCGCGCCGATGCCGCTGCCGTTCGAGGTGACCCGGGCGCCGGAAGCTCCGGTCAGCGCGCCCGCGAACAGCCCGAGTACCGACATCCCGGTGACCGTTCACAGCGGAGAGCCGCTGTCCTCGCCGCCGGCCGCAGGCCCCGGGCTCGCCGAGGTCTTCGCGGGCTGCTGGCTGCTCGGCGCGGGCTGGTGCCTGTTCCGGACGGCCCGCCAGATCCGCGCGGCCGGCAGGCTTCGCGCCTACGCCCGGCCCGTAGCGGATGAGCGGATCCTCAGCGCCTGGTACGCCATGCTGGCCGCCTTCGAGCTGCGGCAGTCGCCGGAGCTGCGGGAGTCCGAGAGCGTGCAGAGCCCGCTGCTGGTCCAGGTGCGGCGGCCCGCCGTGATCATCCCCACCGGGCTCGCGGATGCGTGGAGCGGCGATCAGATTCGCCTGATGTTTGCGCACGAGCTGGCGCACCTGCGCCGCCGAGACCTGCTCTGGGGATGGCTGCCCGCCGCGGTCCACGCCCTCTTCTTCTTCCACCCGCTCGTGTGGCTGGGCAACCGCGAGTGGCGGCTGGCCCACGACATGGCCGCCGATGAGCTGGCCCTGGCCACCAGCGGGGCCTCGGCCGCGGAGTACGCGCGGATGCTGGTGCGGCTGGCGGTGTTCCCCCGCTCTCCCGCCGCGGGACTGGCCTTGATGGATGCGCGGGAGACCGCGCGTACGCTCGAAAGGAGACTGAAAGCGATGAGCCGATTGAGTACCGACCCCCGCCGGCGCTGGATGCGCTGGCTGCCCGCCGTGCTGTTGAGCGCCGCAGTCCTGATGCCGGTGCGGGTGACCGCCTTCGCCGCCCCTCCGGCCCCGGAGAACCCACCGGTCACCGCACCGGCCGACCCGGCCGCGACCCCGCCGGCCGCCCCAGCGGCGACCCCGGCAGCCGACCCGACGGCGGTCCCGGCAGCCGACCCGATGGCGGCTCCAGCCGATACGCTGCCGAGTCCCGATCCCGCGCCGCGGAGCCGAAACGGGCGCGTCGCCCCCGACCCCCATACGTCGCGGGACGTGTCCGCCGACCCGGCTGCCGCCTCCCGGGTGGCGGCCACGCGGTCCCGGCGGGGCGGCGGGAAGGCAGCCGACGACGAGGGGCGCATCCGGATCCTGGAAGACCGCCTGCGCACCATCGAGCGCCAGCTCGACGCGCTCATCGAGCAGAACTCCCGGCTCAGCTCCGTGCAGCGAGACCTGGAGACGGAGCTCCGCCGGGCGCGGCGCGGTGTGGAAGAGCGCGAGTTGGACATCCGGCGGACCTACATTCCCCGCAACGGGTCCGCGGCGGAGATGGATGGCAACCGGCTGCGGGACCGTCGCGACACCCCACCGAACTACGTGCCGCGCGACGAGCAGCGCGCACCGGGGTCCGACTACAATCGCTCGCGGGACCGCGTGGACCCTTCCCCCGCACGTCGGTCGCCGGAGGACCCCTTCCGCCGATCGACGCCCGCCCCGGGCCGAGACCCTGATTTCAACCGCAGCGGGGCCGCCGCGAATGCCCGGCAGTTCATGGCCACCGTGCGCGTCCTGAAGCAGGACGATGGCTCCGACCGGGTGCTCTCGGTAGCGAAGCTGATGCTCTTAAATGGGGAGTGGGCGACAGTGGAGTGGCCTACCGGTAGGCAGCTTCCCACGGACCAGAAGGATCCCCGGACCAGCGCGCTGGACCTCCGCGTGCTATCGGACAACGGCGGAGGGGCCATGCTTGAGAGCTACTGGACTGGCGACGCTGGGAAGCAAGGCTCTGCCATCCGGTGGGGCCGTGCCACGCGGCTGCAAGCGGACCTGGGCTCGGCCCGGTCCCGCAGCGGTGTCTCTCACGTCGAGATCACCGTCGAGCCGGTTGAGAGGCCGCGGCGGTAACTGCGCCGTAGGGCTCGTAGAACCAGGAAGGGGTGGCACGCTCGAGCGCGCCGCCCCTTTCCCTTTTGCCCCCACCAGCGATCGTCCTCGCTGTTCCCATCTGCGTCCCATCCGCGTTCATCTGCGGCTAATTCTTGCGGGCATGGATCACCGGGCTTCTTTCCGCGCCATCACCCGCAAAGTGGATGGCAGCCCGGTCGAGCCGGCGTTCCTCCGGAACTCCGAGAGCCTCCAGCGCACCGGCGACCGGGTTCGACGCCAGGCGCCTCCCGCGCGGCGGATCCACCTCCGCCGCGCGGGTCCTTCGGCGGACGTGCGCGCTAGAGTGCTAGAGTGCTAGAGCGAAGGAACCGTGCTACGCTTGGGACAAACGGGCATTGGACGGTCCGTAGTCCCGTGCCCGTTTCGTTCTCGACCACGGAGAAGCCGCTGCCGGTGGAAACCACAGCCAGTACGCATCCGGTTCGCAAGCGAGCCTGGGAAGTGGCAGCCGTGGCGCTGCTC
>JAJFMS010001014.1 GCA_020696885.1 Armatimonadota bacterium
CCGGACCGGCCGGACCGCCAGGTTGCAGGCCAGGCCCACGCACAGCAGACCGGCCATGAGGTAGAGTGAGAGATCGTACGCGCTGCGAGCCGGGACGCCCATCCCGAGCTGCCACGCCCGGAGCGAGTTCACGATGACCGGGCCCGCGATGCCGGCGCACGACCAGGCGGTGAGCAGGCGCCCGTGGATCGCGCCCACGTTCTGGGTGCCGAACAGGTCCGACAGGTAAGCGGGAATCGTGGCGAACCCACCGCCGTAGAGGGTAAGCACCAGCACCGCGCCCAGCACGAACAGCCCGGGGCCGGGAAGACGCCCCGCCGAGGGCAGCAGCGCATACAGCGCCGCGCCGAGGACGAAGAAGACCGTGTAGGTGGTCCGGCGGCCGAGCCGGTCCGAGACGCTGGACCAGAGGAAGCGTCCGGCCATATTGAACAGGCTCAGCAGCCCCACGAAGCCGGCGGCGGCGCGGGCATCCACCCCTCCCACGAACAGCTCCTGGATCATCGGCGACGCCTGCTCCAGGATCCCGATGCCCGCGGTGACGTTGAGGAACAGCACGGCCCAGAGCAGGGCAAACTGCGGCGTGCGCCAGGCGCGGTCCAGCGGCACGTAGTCCGCCGCAGCGACGGCCGCCGGCGTGTGCCCGGGTCGCCAGCCGGGCGGAGGCAGCCGGAACGAGAACGCCCCGGCCAGCATCACCACCCCGAAGATCGCTCCGAGCGCGAGGAACGTCTCGGCCACGCCCGGGGTCCCTGGCCCGCGGAACCGCTCCATTAGCAGTTGGGAGAGGGCGCTGGCCACCATCGCGCCGCCGCCAAACCCCATGATCGCCATCCCGGTAGCCAGGCCGCGCCGGTCCGGAAACCACTTGATGAGCGTGGAGACCGGCGTGATGTACCCCAACCCGAGGCCGCAGCCGCCGAGGACGCCGTACCCCAGGTAGAGCAGCCACAACTGGTGCGTGCGCACCGCTACCGCCGAGAGGAAGAAGCCGCCGGCCCAGCAGCACGCCGAAGCCACGCCGCTGGCACGCGGGCCGGCGTTCTCCAGCCAGCGCCCGAACAACGCCGCGGACAGCCCCAGGAAGAAGATGGCGATGGTGAACACCCACGCGATCTGCTCCTGGGTCCAATCGCCGGGAGCCGGCGCGCCGCCGCCGATCAGCTTCGTGAGCGGCAGTTTGAACACCGAGAACGCATAGGCCTGGCCGATGCAGAGGTGGATCGCCAGCGCGGCCGGCGGCACCAGCCAGCGGTTGAACCCGGGCGGCGCCACGATGCGCTCGCGTGATAGCAGTCCCGACATCGTTGTCCTCGTTCCGCAGCGGCGCGGATGGCCCATCGCCGTTCGAGTTCGGTCGCCGGCACTTCGAACCCTCCGTCGCTTCCCACGCAGACGAGGAGGGCTTCCGGACCGCTCGACCCAGCGCCGGGAGGGCCGGCTGCCACGCTCCCTCGCACTCCGGCCGGCCGTTTCGCTCTCGGGTCGTACGGGTACGCATGCCAAGGGATGAACACGATTCCGCGATCGGAAACGGGAGAGGATGCAGCGATGAATTCACAATGCAGGCGGGGGACAGCGATCCCGGTGTTGATAGCAGTGCTGGGGCTCACCGGAGCTCGCGGGGCGCTGGCGCAGCGCGACTCGATCGACATCCCGGAGGACACGGTGATCCGGGTGAAGCTGGCGGACGACGTGAGCAGCGTGGACTCGCGGGTCGGCGACCGGATTCTGGCCCGCGTGACCAGCACGGACCGGAGCGGCTTCCCGGATGGCACGCGGATCGAGGGGCAGATCACCGAGGTCCAGCGGTCCACCGACAAGCGGCCCGGCGTGGTGGACATGGACTTCCGGCGCGCGGTGCTGCCGGACGGCCGGACGATCTCGATCGACGGCCGGCTCGCGAGCCTTTCCGAAGAAGACATCCGGCGCGGCTCGGATGGACGAGTACTGGCCCGGCGGAACGGCTCCGGCTCCAAGTTCGAGCCGAAGTGGGTGGGCTACGGCGCGGGCGCGGGCGCGGTGCTGGCCACGGTGTTCGGGAGCAGCTTCCTGAAGGGCGCGCTGCTGGGAGGCCTGGGCGGCGCGGTCTACGGCTACCTGAACCGGGACAAAGACCGGCGCGACTTCCGCGACGTGACCCTGGACGAGGGCACGGAGTTCGGCGTGCGGCTGCGGGACCGCGTGGCGTTTGAGGACCGCGACAACTACCGCTACACCTTCCGCCCCGGCGATCCCGACGAGCGGGTGCTGGGCGACCGGGAAGAGCGCGTCTTCGGAGACCGTGAGCCGATCCGGCGGACTCCCACCGTCCGGCTCAACGGCCGTGCGCTCCGGTTCGACGACGCTCGCCCGCAGACCGTGAACGGGACGCTGTTCGTGCCGCTGAGCGCCATCGCGCGGGAAGCGAACCTGCGCTACAGCCGGAACGAAGACGACGACACGTTCGTGGTCCAGACCCGGAACGGCCCGGTGCGGGGCCGGATCGGCGAGGTGGAGCTCAGCGGGCGCGGCGTGCGAGACCAGGAGAGCACGCTGCTGGAAGCTCCGATGCGCTTGAACGGCGAGGTCTACGTGCCGGTGGACTTCCTCACCCAGGTGATGGAGCTGCGCGCCAACTGGAACCGTCAGGGCGGGCGGCTGGACCTGGAGACGTACCGGTAGGTAGAACGGGGTGATGGAGTAGTGGAGTGATGGAGTAGTGGGCGTGGTGCGGCTTTTCGGCCGCGACTTCAATACTCCAACACT
>JAJFMS010001015.1 GCA_020696885.1 Armatimonadota bacterium
GTCACCGAGTTCACCACAGCGCTGGGCGAGCTGAAGATTCCGGTGCTGGACCTGGCGTCCAACTACCGCGGCCTCTCCCAGGGGATCCAGGCCACGCTGGTCCCGCACTTTGAGGATTACGGGCTCAACGTCACCCGCTTCCTGATCGAGAACATCTCCGTGCCGCCGGAAGTGGAAGCCGCCATCGACCGCCGCTCGTCCATGGGCGCGGTCGGGGTGCAGGACTACGCCACCTTCCAGGCCGCCAACGCGATGGACAACCCGGGTGGGGGACCTGCGTCCGACATGGCCCAGATGATGGCCGGAATGGCGCTGGGGCAGAAGATGGTCCAGGGCATGGGGCAACCCGCTCAGCCCGCGCCCGCACCGGCGGCTTCGGAGCCGGGGAAATCCGTGGTTGAGCGCCTCAAGGAGCTCAAAGAGCTCCACGAAGTCGGCATCCTCACGGACGAGGAATACCAGGCGAAGCGGTCCGAGCTGATCAAACTGCTTTAGGAAGCCTCGGTGTTCGGTGTTCGGTGTTCGGTGTTCGGTGTTCGGTGTTCGGAAGGATTCTGAACCGCTGGGTAGTCGTGTTTGCCTCGCCCGCAGTCGCGACTGAGGTGGCGCTTCTGTCCAAGGCGAAAGCCGAACCCGAACCCGCCGGCGCTGGCTAGAATACCGGCGCCCTGACCGCCGTCGCGCGTCCGCCCAACACCGTACACCGGCGCAGCGCATTCCAAACACCGAACACCGAACACCGGCGCGTAGCGCCTTCCGAACACCCAACACCCAACACCGATGTCCGACCCCCTCGTTACCGGCAGCAGCCATTCCCCGGATGAGATCCGGAAGTTTCCTTGCAAGCAGTGCGGGGCGGGTCTCGCGTTCGCGCCGGGGCAGACGGTGCTGCAGTGCCCTTACTGCGGCTACCGGGAGGAGATCCCCGTAACGCCGGAGGCGATCCGGGAGTACGACCTCGAGACGGCGCTGTCGCAGATCCCGCACAGCGAGGGGTGGGGGATGGAGCGGCGGTCGCTCCACTGTGAGAACTGCGGGGCCACCACCACCTTCGAGCCCGGGCAGGTGGCGGGCGAGTGCGCCTTCTGCGGCTCCAAGAAGGTAGTGGAGCAGCGCTCCACGGACCAGCTCATCCGGCCGGAGACCCTCGTCCCGTTCGTGGTCAAGCGGGAGCAGGCGGTGGGGCTGTTCCGGAAGTGGATCACCGGTCTCTGGTTCCGGCCCAACGACCTGAAGCACGCCGGGCAGCTCGCCAAGATCACCGGCACCTACCTGCCGTTCTGGACCTACGACGCGTTCGCCAGCGCCTACTGGACCGCGGACGCCGGGTACCACTACTACGTCACCGAGAACTACACGGAGACGGACGCCAACGGCAACACGGTGCAGCGTACCCGGCAGGTGCAGCGTACCCGGTGGGTGCCCGCTTCCGGCCAGCGCCAGGATTTCTTCGACGATGAGCTGGTGGGCGCTTCCCGCGGCCTGCCGGACAACCTCCTCCGGGCGATCTGTCCCTTCCAATTGGAAGGCCTGGTTCCGTACCAGTCCACCTTCCTGGCCGGGTTCGTGGCGGAAGAGTACCAGGTGGGGCTTCAGGAAGGCTGGGGACGCGCCCGGGCGCGCATGGAGCAGGAGGTGGAGGTCCGCTGCGGCCGGGACGTGCCGGGGGATACCTTCCGCAACCTCTCCGTAAACACCGCCTTCAGCCACACGAGCTTCAAGCACCTCTTGCTGCCGGTGTGGGTAGCGGCCTATCTCTACAACGGCAAGTCGTACCGCTTCCTGGTGAACGGACAGACCGGCTCTACCTCTGGCGAAGCGCCGCTCAGTGCCTGGAAGATCGCGGCCCTGGTGGTGGCGATCATCATCGTGATTGCAATCGTGATGTTCGTCCTTCGTGCCCGGCAGGGCGGTGCGGGCGCAATGTCCCTGGAGACCGGCATGCTCTGGCTCCGGACGCTCGGCGCAGCCGCCGGGCTTCACGCCTGATCGCGGACGAGACGAGCACCTGTCCGGTCGGCTTCGGCCCCGCGCAGGCCGGAGTGTGGCTGGCCCGGTAGCGGGCACACCGCATCCGGCCTCCGTCGCTTTATCGCCGGGTAAGCCCCCGCTGTGCCATCCGCTTACGGAGCGAGTTAACCGCGTGGCGGAGCAGGGACCGCACTGTTACCGGCTGGATCCCCAGGTCCACGGCGATATCCTCAAAGGAGCGCTCCTCGTAGTAGCGCCACACCAGGACTAGCCGCTGTCGATGGGGGAGCGCCGCGATCGCAGCCGGGAGCGCCTCGAGCACTTCCTGCGCCTGCTGGGTCTCCTCGCAGCCCCGGCCCACGTCCGATCGGCCCCCGAGCATTCCGTCCAACAGCTCGGGTTCGAGGTGGACGTAGCGGCTCTCGCCGCGCCAGTAGTCCCGGACGTAGTTGAACACGCGCTGGGAGAGCATGTGCGTGAGGTAGGCCGCGATCGGGATGCCCCGCTCCAGATCGTAGCTATCTACCAGTAAGCGGAACTGGTAGTAGATCTCCCCTCGCAGATCCTTCCTGAGTTCGGCTGTCGTTCCATACCGGCGCATCAAGCTTCCCACCAGGGGCCTAAACTGCTCAAACAGCTCATTGGGGCAGTGCTCGATGGGGGAGTCGCAGTTTCCCACAGGCGTGGCAACCCCGGAGACCGGGGTAGGATGATCAGGTGTCAGCGTGGGGGTACGAACAGCAGTGGCGAGGCATTCCGGAGCGTGTTCCATAGGT
>JAJFMS010001016.1 GCA_020696885.1 Armatimonadota bacterium
TCCGTCATCCGTTAGCTTCGGCACTGTTGTAACGGCGCCCGGGAAATTCCGCATCCGGAGCCAGACCGGCAGGAGCGGCTCGGCTCTACGAAGATGCGTCGACCACCGCGCAATACTGTAGGGCTGAGCGATGGGTGGTTGGCTGCTTTGGAGAGCTATTTCAGAGAGTCGTAGGATAGCGCCTCGGGCGCGTGGAGGGTTCGCCGTCCGCGGTGGGGATGCTTCCGGCTCGGCCCACGCGGTGTCGGCCACCCGCTCCGGAGCAGATAAGTGACGCTCGTCTCACCCCTGGCGGGAGAGAGGGGCCAGGCTACTCACGCACAATCGCCCGGTTATGGGCGTTGCCGGGCCACCACGGAGCGGAGAGGTCGCTCGGCGTCACCAGTTGGGCTCGAGCTTGCCGGCGATCTCCTCCAGGGCACTGGCGGCCACGGAGTCCGGCACCTGCATGCGACGGGAGACTTCCTGGAGGTCCCGGCGCGGCGCCGGCTCGTCGTCATCGGACTCCAGGATCGAAGCCACGCTGGCCGGCCCCACGATGGCGTGCATCGCCCGCTGTCCGGCCGGCGTGAGGCTGCTGTGGAGGCGCTCAATCTCGCGGGGCGCGAGACGGAAGGTGGATTGCACCAGTTCCAGGACCTCCCCGGGGTCGAACCCCAGGGAGCGTGCGGTGGGGGCCAGTTCCGGCCCGCCCTCCGGCAGCAGATCGGCGCGCCACATCAACCACGGCCCATCACCAAAGGCCGCCTGCGCCACGAAGGCGGCGTGTGAGCCGGCGGGCACGGCATGCGCGCCCGCCGCGATACGCCAGCTCGACGCAAGCATCGGCGGCTCCGGGAACCGGAGCGAGGAGTCGCCCAGCGCCTTGCGCACCGCCAGAACATCCGGGTGGTCGCCCACCAGGTACGAGAGGTTGTGGACCACTTCATGCAGCAGGGCGTCGTCCGGCTCCGGGTCCAGGAGCAGGAGGTGCGCGCCCAGGATGCCCAGCATCGGGTCCTCGAACTTGCCGCGCAGCATCTGGCGCAGGTGGTCCGCCTCGGTGGCGCGTCGGCCGGTGCTCAGCGCCGCGAGCGCCACGGCAGTGAGCTTCGGAAACGGGTTATCGGGGTTGGCGTCGAAGCCGCGTCCCACCGGCGCCATGTGCACGGCGGCCGAGGCGAGATCCGGCAGCCGCAGGGTGCGCTGCGCCTGGAACGTGAACTCCGCGAGCGTAACGAAGACCTGAGTCTGGAACTGGGGCGATGCCACCACCGCCATCTCGACAATACCGGCGTCGGGGTGCTCGCTCCGAAGCACGTAGGTTCCCGCCGGCAGGCGGGCGTTCACCGCGGCCCAGGCGGCGCCGGAGTCGCGCTCTCCGCTGCTCCCCAGGTCCAGGATCATCTCTCCGGAGGTGCGGTGCAGGGTAAGCCCGCGGCCGGGCTCATACCACGGGAAGGTGTCGTTCTCCACCTCGCGAGCAAAGAGGAAGAGCTGCGCGTCGCCGCCGAGGTTCTCGTGCTCGTGCTGACTTGTGGCCTGGGCCGGGCCGGATTGGTACTCGTGCGAGTTGGGCAGGCCGTACACCGGAGTCGCGGTGGCGAGCGCCAGCAGCTTTCCGCGATGGAGGAGGGGACCGTCTCCCGGGTCTACCACCACGGTCTCCTGGTTTGCCGTGGCGCCAGCCTTGAACTTGGCCAGGTAGAGGCCTGGAACCACGTCGCACTCCAGCGTTCCCCAGGCGTGAGCCACGCGCTGCAGGCTGTGATCGAGCAGGTGGATCTCCACCACCGGGTTCTCCGCCTGGATCACCACGTGGCGGGTGTCAGAACTCGACATCAATCGTGTCTCCCTCCACCACGAACTCCTCCTTGCGGCCGTCGGCGGTGCTCACCAGGCCGTAGATCCCGCGCGGGAGGTCCAGCATCCACGGCCCATCGGCCGGGCGGTGCGAGCTCAGCACCGTTAGCGTCCCATCGCGGAGATTCACCGGGGCATCCCCGGCGGAGGTAAAGCTCACCGTCAGCCGTGTCAGCCCCTGTGCCAATGGGATCCCGGTGACGAAGGTAATGTCATCCAGGGAGTTGGCGCGAAGCCGGGGATCGGCGTAATCCTTGCCGAGCATCCGCTTCATCGCCTGGAACACGTAGCTGGAGAGGGAAGTGCCGGTTACCGTGCCCTGCGGTGTGGCGGCTTTGCCGCGCAGCCCTTCCAGAACGGCCTTGGTAAATACCCCCTGCACCGGCTCCGGTGGAAACGGCTTTTCCCGCGCAAGTTGGCCCCACGGCGCCGCCAGGGCGTAGAACTCCCGGGTGCGGTTGCCGGGGACGGCGCCGGGCACCGTCAGCGGGATCGGATGGAACGGCGCGGAGAGCATCCGCTCCCGGCAGCAGTCCATGAACAGCGCCACCTCCTCGAAGTGACCGCTGCGCACGAAGTAAGTCGCCAACTCCATTCCCGGGATGTGCTCGCCGAGGGCTTCGAGGCTGGCGTTCGCCATAAACAGGCACGCCTCTTCCCAACTCGGCGGGGCGAAACCGTGCCCCGCGAAGTACAGGTAGAGCCTCCGGGCGAATGGCCGGGTCTTGTCGGGCCGGCTCTTCGCCCGCTGGACGATCCCCTTGTACGCGCGATAGACGTCATCCGCGATCGGTTTGCTGTCAAGCACGTCCGCGGGAGCGGGATAGCCGCTCGACACGATTGACTTCACCCGCGAGTGCTGGATGTTCCCACCCGCGGGATCAGTGAGCCACGCGTGGAAAGC
>JAJFMS010001017.1 GCA_020696885.1 Armatimonadota bacterium
CCACCTTACCCGGCGGGAGTTCACGCTGCTGGAGGCGCTGGCGGCGAACGAAGGGCGCGTGCTCACCCGCGAGGCGATCCTCGACCGGGTCTGGATGGATGAGGAGAGCTACTCGAATACGGTAGACGTCCACATCGGCCTGCTGCGGAAGAAAGTCGACGCCGGCCGCGACGTGAAGCTGATCCAGACAGTCCACGGAGTTGGCTACTCGCTCCGCACTCCGGACACGGAGGAGCCGAAGTGAGGCTGAGCTCCGTCCGCGTCTGGCTGGTCCTCTGGAACATCGCCGTGATGGCGCTGGTGCTGGGCGCGTTCGGGTTCGCACTCTCCTTCAGCGTCCGCGCGTTCCTGGACGACTCGATCGACCAGGAGCTCGCCGAGCGGGCGCATGCCAAGGCCAGTGAATGGACGCAAGGCGGCCGGTCCCACGTGGAGCCCGGTCCGCCCGGCGGGTTCAGCTTCGAGGAGGGAACGCCTCGACGGTCGCCGCCCCCCGGCGCCTCCGAGCGAGAGCGTCACGGTTTCTACTGGCGGCCCCGGCTGATGAACCTGGATGGGCAGTCGATGGTCCCGAATCTCGGCGACGCGCCGTGGGACGACGCAGCGTTCATCCTCTCCCTGGCCGGACAGGAGCGCTACTCCACGGTGCCGGTGGAGGGAGAAACGGTGCGGGTGTTCTCGGCCCCGCTCCGTTTTGGTGAGGAGATCGACGGCGTGGTCCAGGTGGCGCACCCGCTCACCGACCAGCGGCGCCTGCTGGACGGGTTGACCCGCACCCTGCTGATGCTGATCCCTCTGGCATTGGTAGTGTCCGGCGTGGGCGGGGCGTTCCTCACCAGCCGCGCGTTGCGTCCCGTCAAGAAGATCACGGAAGAAGCGGCCCAGATCGGCGCCCACGATCTCTCCCGGCGGTTGGAAGTACCCGGCACCGACGAGCTCTCCACCCTGGCGGGCACGTTCAACGCAATGATCGCGCGCCTGGAGACGGCGTTTCATGACATGGAGCGCGCCTACGAGCAGCAGCGCCGGTTCACGGCCGACGCCTCGCACGAGCTCCGGACTCCGCTCACCACCATTAAGGCCAACACCAGCCTGGCGCTCTGCGGGGAGCCGACGCTGGAGGAATACCGCGAGACGATCGAGGCCGCCGACGAGGCCGCCGACACGATGAACCGGATCGTGCAGGACCTGCTGCTCCTGGCCCGCTCGGATGGGGGCCAGCTCGGGCTCCGCGCGGAGCCGGCGCCGATCCGCGGCATCCTGGAGCGAGCAGCCGGCCTGGTGAAAGACCGTGAGCGGGCGCCGATCGTTGTTGACGTGGCGGACGCGGACCTGTGTGTCCACGGAGATCCGCACCACCTGCTCCGGCTCTTCGTCAACCTGGCGGAGAACGCGGCCCGGCACACGCCTCCGGACGGACGGGTGGTGCTGGCGGCGCGCGCGGATGGCCCCTCGGACACCGTGCAGATCACCGTCACCGACACCGGCGAAGGGATCCCCGCCGAGCACCTGCCGCACGTTTGCGAGCGGTTCTACCGCGTGGACGCGGCCCGTTCGCGCGGCCGGGGCGGGACCGGCCTCGGGCTTTCCATCTGCCAGAGCATTGTAAGCGCCCACGGCGGCGTGATGACCATCGACAGCGAGCGCGGTCGAGGCACCACGGTCAGCGTTGTGCTGCCCCAGGCCGCCGCCGTAGCCCAGCCCGCCGACCTGCTCTCGGCCAGCTAACCCGACCTTTAGCACCAAACCACGCCTTCACGGCCTGGAAATGCTCGTAACCGGGTGGTTGCCCGGACTCCCGGAGCCATCCGGGCACGGCTTCCCGATGACAGTCGCCGTCTCCGGTAGGTGCTGCCCGGATGGCTCGATGGCTCCGGGACTCCGCGGCAATCGTGCCCTGGCGGTACCGCAATCCCGGTTAACCGCAAATGTGGCTGCCCCCGAGCTGCCGCGGTCAGCCCCCAGCTCCCAACACTCCCTGTCACGAAACCGCAACCTGGCGCGCAAATCATCGACGCGGAGGGGGTTTACACTAAACCGGCTGAACGCACATAATGGTTTAACTAAACGATCGTTTAATTCAGCCCGCTCTCCCTCGCTCGGTCCCGCTATCGGGGCGCCCCAGGAGCCGTTCGTATGTCAGGATCCCTTTCCGTTCCTCAGTCCGGTCGAAAAGTCCCCGTTCGTGCCGTTGCGGTCGGCCTCCTCGCCGCCGCGGTCGGCGTCGGCTTCGCGGTCACCCGCTCGGGTAAGAAGCCAGCGCCCGCGGGCCAGGCCCACGCGCCGGCGGCCTCTGCGGCGGCGGTGGCTACGCCGCCCGAGGTCGAAGTGGAGACCGTAACCGCCCGCAGCCTGAGCGAGCCGATCCGCGTCACGGGTACGCTCCGCACCGATGAGATGGTGACCATCTCCACGAAGGCCACCGGCCTCGTCAAGGCGGTGCACGCGAAAGAAGGCGACCAGGTCCGCAAAGGTCAGCTCCTGGTGGAGCTGGACCAGAGCGAGCTGGTGGCGCAGCGAGCTCGGGCGCTGGCGGCAGTAAGCCTGGCGCAGGCCCAGATCCGCGAGAGCGAGGCGGCAGTCCGCGTGGCCAGCTCCAAGCTGAAGCAGGCCCGCACCAGCCGAGGGATGAAGGACACCACCGCGCAGAGCGACTACCGCCGCGCAGAGCAGAACGTGGCGGTGGCGAAGGTGCGGCTCTCGCAGGCCCAGTCGCTGGCCGGGATCGCGGGGACCGAGTCCGA
>JAJFMS010001018.1 GCA_020696885.1 Armatimonadota bacterium
GGAAAACCTGCCGCAGCGAGGCATTCAGGCGGCGCGCGCTCTTGAGGTCCGTGCCGAACGGCTTCTCAACGATGATGCGCGACCAGCCCCCTTCCGCGCCGTGCTCCGCCAGGCCGCTGGCGCCGAGCTGCCGGATGATCTCCTCGTAGCCGTTGGGGGGCGTGGCGAGGTAGAAGAGCTGGTTGCCGCACGAGCCGCGCTCGTCGCAGAGGCGCCCGAGCAGCGTTTCCAGCTCCTCGTAAGAGGCGAGTTGATCGTACTGCCCTTCGAGATAGTAAAGGCCCTGGGCAAACGCGTTCCACTTCTCCTCGTCGATCTCCCGGAACCGCGAGTGCTGCCGCGCACCCTTCCGGGCTTCGGCGCGGAACTCCTCATCCGACTTGGGCGTGCGCGCCATCCCGATGACGGAGAAGCCCTCCGGCAGGCGGTCCTCCATGTGGAGGTTCCAGAGGGCGGGGAGCAGCTTGCGGCGGGTGAGGTCTCCCGAGGCGCCGAAGATCACCACCGCGCAGGGGCCGGGACGGCGAGGGCTGGTGGAAGCCGGATCGATCATGGGTCGAATTCCCTCCTGCCCGGCCGGACGACAACGGCGGGCGTCGTCAGGCATGTTATCGCGACGGGCAGGCCTGCGCGGGGTGGGAGAGTTGCCCGCGAAACACGCGAAAGGACGCGAAATCCCCGCCGGACGCGGGAACGGCCGCCCCTTTCGGGACGGCCGTTATTCACGAATGCACGGTGCGCGACTGGTTAGGCGGTCTCTTCGGCAGCCTTCGTATCTTCGTCGGTCGCTTCGGTTTCGGCTTCGCCGGAGAGGTCGGTGGCCGTCTCTTCCGCGGCTACTGCCACTTCGTCCACGGGAGCTGCGTCCGCTTCATCGGCAACTACCGCCGGATCCGCGACTTCCGCTTCGTCCACCACGTCCGCTTCGGGAGCCGCCTCTACCGCGGGCTCATCGACGCCGAGGACTGCCTCGTCTTCCGTCTCCGCAACCGCGGTGGATTCTTCCACATTAGCTTCCGGCGCCACGGGAGCTTCCACTGCCGCTACTTCGGTCCCGGCCTCGTCAGTTGCAGTCTCCGCGTCAGCAGTCGCTGCGTCCGCGGGAGCCACCGGCTCCTCAGGAGCCTGGTACTCTTCGAAGAGGTGGCCGAACAGATCGCCCAGGGTGGTGCGCTCGCCGCTGCCGCCGCTGACCTGCTGCTGCCGTGCCTTCTTCTGGTAGGTGTCGATTACCTGGCGCTCTTTGCGATGCTCCAGCTTCCGGATGCTGAGCACGATGCGCCGGTCTCGCACGTTGAGGTCCGTGATGAGCGCCTCGATCTCCTGACCGGGCTGTACCACTTCGTCCGGAGTAGCTACGCGGCGCGCGGCCAGCTCGCTGATCGGGATGAACCCTTCCAGGTCCTCGTCGAGCTGGACGATGGCGCCCTGCGCGACGGTGGAGACCACCTTCACGCGGATGACGGAGCCCGGCTGGTACTTCCGGCGAGCCACGTCCCACGGATCCGGCGCCAGGCGGCGCATGGAGAGCGAGATGCTTCCCGCGCTCGGATCGACCTTCAGCACCTTCACGCGGACCTTGTCGCCGACGTTCAGGACGTCGGACGGCTTCTCAACCCGCTTCCAGGAAATCTCGCTGACGTGCAGCAGTCCATCCACGCCGCCCACGTCCACGAAGGCGCCGATGTCCGTCAGCCGCTTTACGGTGCCGAGGATCTCATCGCCTTCGTTGACCCGGCCGATCGCGGAGCGCCGCTTCTCGGCCCGCTCCTCTTCCTGGATCACGCGGTTGGAGAGGATTACGGTCTGGCGGCGACGGTCCACTTCCAGGACCCGCAGCTTCAGGGTGCGGCCGACGTACTGGTTCAGGTTGCGCGGCACGCTCAGCCCAAGCTGGGAGGCCGGCACGAAGCCGCGCACGCCAACATCCACGACCACGCCGCCCTTGACCGCTTCGGTCACGGTGGCGCTCAGCGCTTCGCCGGTGCTCTTGGACCGCATCATCCGGTCCCAGGCACGCTCCCGCGGGTCGAGGAGCGGCGTGAGCCGCGCCAGCAGCGCGGCGTCGTCGGCATTTCCGGTAGCGGCGCCCT
The DNA here is from genome assembly GCA_020696885.1 of Armatimonadota bacterium. The sequence continues at coordinate 2,094 of JAJFMS010001018.1, forward strand.
GTACGAGCACTTTCCGCAGTGCCTCGACATCTTCCGTGGAGATACCGGACCGGACGTATTCCTCCAGCGCATCGGCGCTTTGCCCATGCTCCGTCAGTGCCGCACTCAAGCTGGGCGGCGGGTTTTCCGCCCATTGCTCGAGCAGGGCCCGGACATCATTGGGCGCCTCAACGTGGCTCAACGTCTCCGTCATTGATGGACTCCAGTGGCAAACAGGTACCGGCGGGGGGATCTAGGGAAAAAACCGCAAGGCGGGGACGCAGCCGTGCGTCGCCCCTATGTTATATCACCTGTTTCGTAGCCGCCCCGTTCGAATGACGCCACGAAGCGGATGCCGCCACGTTGTTGTTTCACGCCCTCGCCACATCCGAAACCTCTAGACGCCGGGCGTTGACAGCTTCCCCCTTGCCTGCTCTCCACCATTTGGGGCGCGATGTTTGGCTATCTAGCATTAGCGCGAAAAAGCAGTAGCTAAAGGTTTTCTTGCTAATCCGGGGCCGGTCCAGGCTGGCCCCTTACCGTGGAGGCTGCTGATGAATTCGCCTGTACCGCCCGGCGTACCCCGAGGGGTTCCGTCCGCACTACGCCGGCTACTGCTGTTTGCCGTCCTCTTCGTCCTGGCAATGGCGGCGCCTCGTCCTGCGGCGGCC
>JAJFMS010001019.1 GCA_020696885.1 Armatimonadota bacterium
CCGAAGGAAGCGCCGGGCGTCGAAGTGGCGCTGGCTTCCAAGCAGGACGATCCGGTGCTCGCCTCGTGGCGGTACGGGCTGGGTAAGGCGGTGGCCTTCACCTCCGACGCGAAGAACCGCTGGGCGGCTCCGTGGGTGGGAAACCCCGGCATGTTCGCGAAGTTCTGGGCGCAGACCATCCGGTGGACCGTTCGTTCCACGGCACGCGCCAACCTGGACACCCAGGTGGAGATCAACCAGCGCAAGGGGAAGGTCGTTATCGACGTGGTCGACGCGAAGGGCAACTTCGTGAACATGCTGGACATCCGCGGCAGCGTGGCGGGCGAGAACGTCTCCCCGAAGCTGCGGATCGACCAGACCGCGCCGGGCCGCTACGAAGGGGAGTTCGAGGCCCCCGACAAAGGCCAGTACCTGATTGCATTGACCTACACGGATGAGCACGGCACGCCGCGCACCCACCGCGTGGGCGCGGCCGTGCCCTATTCCCCGGAGTACCACGATCTCTCCGCCAACACGGCGGTGCTGACCGCGTTGGCGGACAAAACCGGCGGCCGGGTGTATCCTGCGCTCTCAGCCAAGTCCGTCGACGAGGACCTGCGGCGCGTCTGGCGCCATGATCGCCGCACCCACAGCGCACCGGACGACCTCTGGCCGGCATTGGTGCTGCTTGCCGCCCTGCTGCTGCCGGTCGATATCGGCGTGCGGCGGTTGATGGTCACCCGCACGGAGCTCGGCGCGCTGCTGGCTACGATCAACGAAGCCACGCTCGGCCGGATCTCCGGTCGGAGCCGCCGCTCCGCTGGCCGGGAGGCCGGGATGGGCCGCCTGCTCAAGGCGAAGATGGAGGCAGGACAACGCACCGGCGCCGATGCGGCCGCCGCGCCCGTGGAGCCGGAAGCGGCTGCGCCTGCTGTTGCTACCGAGCCCGCACGGCCGCGGTACGAAGGCCCGGCGCGGACGATGCCCGGCGTGGCGGGAGCCACCGGCGTGACGCCCCCGCCGGCAACCGGAAGCCCGGTTGCTGGCGCTCGACCCGAACTCGGGATGGCGGAGGTTGCCCCGCCGGCAGCGCCGCCCAAGCCCGCCGCCGCGCCCCCACCTGCGGAAGCCAAACCACAGCCCGCCTGGCGCCGAAGCGATACCGAAGCGCCCAAGACGACCTCCCAGCCGGGCCAGGTGGTCTGGAACAAGGCTCCGCCCGGTGTGGCGCCGCCCACCGGCGCAGCGCCTCCTCCGGCCCCGAAACCCAGCGAGGCTGCGAAGCCCGCGGATACCCCGCCTGACGGCGACGACGCCTCCACAAACCGCCTTCTCCGCGCGAAGCGCCGCGCTCGGGATAAGCAGGAGTAGCGGGTTATCCCGGGTACACGAGGGGTTGAAAACCACCTCGCTGATAAGGCGTCCTCCGGACGCGGATATCGCGGCGGTCGTATCCCATCCGGCCGGGAATATCTCCGGCGGGGTACGCGAGGGGTTGAAAACCGCCCCGTCGGTAAGGTGTCCTCCGGACGCGGTGATCGCAATAGTCATTTCCCGTCCGGATGACGGCTACCCAGCGAGGTGGTTTCCAACCCCTCGCGGCCTCCGGGCCGAGGGGCCTTCTCCGAACGCATGACACAGCAACGGTGAGAAACCCGTCCGGAGGACGGCTCTCCAGCGAGGTGGTTTTCAACCCCTCGCGCTCTGAAGACAAACGGATGCTCAAGCTCATTCGCTCGTTAGCCGTCTCCCTCTGTGCGCTCACGGTGCCGGGCACAGCGCACGCCAGCACGCTTGCCGAGCGGTTGGCGCCGCTGATCCAGGCGCACAAGGGGAAAGTGGCGGTGGCGGTCCGGCACCTCGGCACCGGCGAGGAATTTCGCTACCACGCGGACGATCCGATGCCCACCGCCAGCCTGATCAAGGCGGCGGTGATGGTGGAGACCTACCGCCAGGCGGCGGAGAAGCAGGTAGACCTGGACCGGAAGCTCATGCTTCGGGAGGAAGACCGCGTTCCGGGCTCGGGTATTCTGACACAGCTCTCGCCGGGGCTCACCCTCTCGCTCCGGGATGCGGTGCGGTTGATGATCGCGCTCTCGGACAATACCGCTACCAACCTGGTGCTCGATCAGATCGGGCTGCCGGCTACCGCGCAGGCGATGGAGCGGATGGGCTATCCGAACACCAAGATCCACTCCAAGGTGTTCCGGCGGGACACGTCCGTCTTCCCGGAACGGAGCAAGGTGTTCGGGCTGGGCAGCACCACCGCTGGCGAGATGGTGCGCCTGATGGAGGCGATCCAGAACAAGCAGGTGGTGAGCGCCGAGGCTTCGGAGGCGATGCTGGGCCATCTCCGCGCCTGTGAAGACCCGCGCAAGTTCCCGCGCTACCTCCCAGCCGGCGTGAAAGTAGCGTTCAAGAGCGGCAGCATCGACGACTGCCGGACCGCCGCGGGCATCCTGTTTACCCCCGGCGGTCCGGTCGCGCTGTGCGTGCTGACGGACGAAAACGAAGACCGCAGTTGGGGCGATACCAACGCGGGCGACCGGCTGTGCGCCGAGGTCGCCCGCGAAGTGGCGCTGCACTTCACGCCCGCGCCGGCGAAGAGCCAATCCCAGTAACCGTGTTGGCTGTGCCCGGCTGCTAGCGTTGTCGGTGAAAGCCGCTCGGACTCGTCACCACCAGGACACAAAGACACGAAGAGGAGACCGGGAAGCGCTATTGGCCAAGAAGCTCAGTTCAGGCTCATTTACGCCATGGACCG
>JAJFMS010001020.1 GCA_020696885.1 Armatimonadota bacterium
GGTGTTCAGGTGTTCAGGTGTTCAGGTGTTCAGGTGTTCAGGTGTTCAGGAAGCGAGCCCAGGAGAGGTCGCCCCGAGCCGGCTCCTGCCACAGAGCGGCGTACGATGACGAACAGAGGAGACGATCGTGAACGCAGACTGTGGTTTTCGCCTCGGCAGCCGGCATACGGTGTGCCAGGACTACGCGGTAGCTGGCGGCGGGGGTGCGGCCTATGTGATCCTGGCGGACGGCTGCTCTTCCTCGCCGGACACGGACATCGGCGCGCGGCTGGTGGTGAAGGCGGCTGAGCGTCAGTTCCTCGAAAGCGGTGACCTGCCGGACCCGGAGCGGGTGATCCGGCAGGCCCTCCCGCTCGCGGCAGACCTGGGCCTGGCGCCGGAGTGCCTGGACGCCACCTTGCTCTCCGCCGTCGTCACGGGCGACCAGTGGAGCGCCGCGCTCTGCGGTGACGGCGTCCTCGCCTGGCAGGACCGGCAGGGGCGGATCCACGTCCGCTCGGTCTCCTACTCCGGGGGCTATCCCGACTACCCGAGCTACCTCTGCGATGCCGCTCGGAGGCGGACCTTCGAGGCGCTTCCGGACAACCGGCGCACCGTGGAGCGCTGGGTCCTCGAACCCTCGGGCCAGGCCCACCAGGACCCGGCTAGCTGCTCCGCGTCGGGCGCCTACCGCGAGAGCGGATCGGTGGCGGAGGTCGCCTGGCTGGCGCTGCTCTCGGATGGGGCCGCCTCCTTCCTCCAGCGCCCGCGCGAGGGGGACGGTACTGCAAGACCAGTCTCGCTTCCGGACGTGCTCCGGGAGCTGCTGGCGTTCAAGAGTTTTCCGGGGGTGTTCGTCCAGCGCCGGCTGGCGCGGTTCGCACAGCGGTGCGCAGAGCGCGCCTGGAGCCACCAGGACGACCTCTCCCTGGCGGCGATCCGGATCGGAGGGTGAGATGGATCTCTTCGTAGTGGGTGAAGGCAAGGTGCGGCTGGACCGGGGCGACTTCCTGGCCCAGGGCGGTGAGGCTTCAATCTACGTGCAGGGCAGCCGCGCGTTCAAGGTCTACCACGACCCTGCAAAGATGGTGCCGCCCGCCAAAGTGCAGGAGCTGCAGGCGCTGTCTCACCGGTCGATCATCCGGCCCGAGGCGGTGTTGCTGGGCCCGAAGAACCGCCCCGTCGGCTACGCCATGCGCCGGGTGCCGGATGCGTTCGTGCTCTGCGAGCTGTTCAACCGCGCCTTCCGGGACCGGAACGGCGTCTCGCCGGACCTGGCGCTGGCCCTGGTGCGCAAGCTGCAGGAAGGCGTGGAGGAGGTCCACCGGCGCGGCATGCTGATCGTGGACCTGAACGAGATGAACTTCCTGCTGGACCGCACGCTCCAGGAAGTGCTGTTCATCGACGTGGACAGCTACCAGACGCCGGGCTTCCCGGCCACCGCGATCATGGACAGCATCCGGGACCGCCACGCGACCGGCTTCAGCCAGGAGACGGACTGGTTCTCCTTCGCCATCGTCTCGTTCCAGATGCTGGTGGGGATCCATCCCTACAAGGGGAAGCACCCGACGCTGCGCGACCTCGACGCCCGGATGCTCGCCAACGTCAGCGTCTTGAACCGCGACGTGACGGTGCCGCGGGTCTGCTACCCGTTCTCCGTGATCCCGGACGTCTACCGCGACTGGTACCGCGCCCTGTTCGAAGGCGGCACCCGCAGCGCCCCACCCCGAGACCTCCGCGCCGCCGCGGTCACCATCGTGCCGCGCGTGGAGGAGCTTTCCGGCAGCGACCTCTTGCGGGCCACCGTCGTCCATCGGTTCCCCGCCGAGGTCATCTCTCCCGTGCCGGCCGCGGGCGCGCATGTGGCCCTGACCACCCAGGGGCTCTACGTCCGCGGTGCGCTGCATGCGGTCCCCCCGGATGCGCGCTTCGCCGTCGCCCCACGGATGAACACGCTCGTCGCCGCCTGGTTGGAGGGGCGCCGGCTCGTGCTCTACGACGTGGCCAGGCGGGCGCGGCTGGCGGTCGACATTCAGGCGGACGGGCTGACCGGCGCCGCGGGACAGCTCTACGTGAAGCAGGGCGAAGGGATCTCGCTGGTGGAGCTGCTGGAGCTCCCCACCGGCCTCCGCGCCGCCCCGCGGCAGGTGGCGAACGTGATGCTGCACGCTACCCGGCTGTTCGATGGGGTCGCGATGCAGGACGTGCTGGGCAGCGTCTACGCCACCCTCTTCCCGGAAGCCGGCTCGTCGTATTCGTGCCGGCTGGCCGAGCTGGATGGCTGCCGCATCGTGGATGCCCGGTTCGATGGCGGTGTGCTGATGGCGCTCGTCCATCGCCGCGACTGCTACCTGCGCCTGGTCTTCCGCTTCGGCGGCGGCTACCGGGACTACGACGTCCGCGTAACGGATGACGTGACACCCGGTGGGCTGAACTTCGTCACCCTGGAAACCGGCGTCTGCGTCCACCTCACCGAGACCGGAGACCTGGAGCTGTTCCGGCGCGACAAGGCGTCCACGGCGCTCAAAGTGCTGCGAGACACCGGTATCGAGGGCGCACGTCTATTCCGGAACGGCGCGCAGCTACTGGCCGTCCGGGGAAGCACCGTCTACTCGCTGACGATGGTGAGCCCTACGTGATTCCAGTCACGCAGGGCTCGCCCCGAACGTCATCCCCCGAAGGCGGCCGCGAACTGCTTCGGCACCTCAACCCAGAGGAAGACCGCGGAGACCGCGAGGATAATGAACGCGCAAGCCCAGAGCA
>JAJFMS010001021.1 GCA_020696885.1 Armatimonadota bacterium
CTCCGCCAGCCGATCGGCCGCCTTCAATCGCCCCGCCTCCGGGAGGAGATCAAACGAGAGCGCCAGCGCATAGGCGGTCTGTGTGTCGACCGAGAGGGTGCCGTCCGGCTTCAGGTAGTCCTTCTGGAAGCGGCGGCGCACCCCTTCGAACACGCTCTGGTAGAGCGAGGCTTCCTGCTTCTGGTCGATCGCACGGGCCATCCGGGACATCAGGTCCGCGCTGTGCCCGAAGTAGGCGGCGTCCACGTACTCGATCGGCGTCTGCTCGCCGAGTGAGAGCCAGTCGCCCCACTCGTTGCCGGCCTTCACGCCCACCAGGTCCCGGCTCCGCGCCGTCCGGAACCTCATGAACCGCTTCATCGACTCCCAGTGCCGCTCGATGATGCGCGGATCGTTGTACACCTGGTAGATCGTGTAGGGGCAGATGATCCCGGCATCCGTCCAGGCGGTCCCGTAGCCGTCCGCCTTGCCGTGGAACATCGGGTAGGGCGCGTAGTCCGGGTAGGCGCCGTTGGGAAGTTGCGACTCTTCCACGTCCCGCAGCCACTTGTTGAAGAACGAGGCGACGTCCGCGTGGTAGGTGGCGGCGCGGACGTAGATCTGCGCGTCTCCCATCCAGCCCAGCCGCTCGTCGCGCTGCGGGCAATCGGTGGGCACCTCGAAGAAGTTGGCGCGCTGGGTCCACACCACGTTCTGGAACAACCGGTTCGCCATCGGATCGGAGCACTCGAAGCTGCTGGTCAGCGGGGTATCGGAGTGCATCACCACGCCGGTGATCGCGTCCAGCGTGGGTTTGCCGGGGTAGCCGGTCACCTCCACGAACTGGAACCCGTGGTAGGTGAAGCCGGGGGTCCAGACCTCGCCCCGGGGTGCGCCGCGGAGGATGTAGGTGTCCGTAGCGCGGGCGCGGCGCAGGTTCTCCGTCATCAGCCGGCCGTCCGGGTGGAGCATCTCGCCAAACCGGAGCGTCACCTGGGTGCCGGGCGAGCCTTTCACTCGCAGGCGGGCCACACCGGAGAAGTTCTGGCCCAGGTCGAAGATGTAGACGCCCGGCTTCGGCTCGGTCATCCGCACCGCCTTCAGCTCCTGGGTGGCGCGCACCGGAGCCGTGGGGTACGCTTCCAACTTGGCCGGCCGGATGAAGCCCAGCTCCACTTCCCGCGGTCCGGCGGCATCGGAGTAGGGGGCTTTGATGCTGCCGTTCTCCCCCGCAAGAATGGCCGGCTTCCAATTCTTCACGGGAAAACCGGGCCGGTCCCAGCCGGGCAGCTCCATGCGGGCGTCGTACGTCTCGCCCATCAGCATGTCCGCTTCGCGGATCGGCTGCTCCGAGGTCACCTTCCAGTCCTTCCCGGTGCTCACGATCTCCCGCGTGCCGTCTGCGTACTCGATCTCGAGCTGCGCCAGCAGGGCGGGCGTCTTGCCGTAGAAGTAGCGGCCGACCTTGTTGGGCCCATAGCCCACCAGGAGCCCATAGCCCAGGTAGCCGCTGTACCAGCCGTCCGTCACCACGGCGCCGAACGCATTGTCGCCGCGCGCCACCTGCCGGGTAACGTCGTACGACTGGTAGTAGGCACGGCGGCGGTAGTCCGACCAGCCGGGGGTGAACAGGGCGTCGCCCACCCGCTTCCCGTTCAGGCGCAGCTCATACAGGCCCAGGGCGGAGGCGTACACGGTGGCGCGGCGGACCGGCTTGTCTGCCAGGAACTCGGTGCGGTAGACGTGCGCCGGGGGCAGATACAGCTCTTGCCGGCTGGTGTGGAGCGGCGCGGTATCGCGGTAGCTGATCCACTCGGCCTTCCAGTCGTTGGGCCGCAGCAGCGCCATGGTCCACGACGCCGGCATGCTCCAGGCGGACGGCTTCCCGTCGCGATCCCAGGCGCGGACCTTCCAGAAGCACTGCGCGCGCGAACCCAGCGGCTTCCCGCGATACACCACGGCAACGGTCTGGTCCGACGCGACCCGGCTGCTGTCCCACAGGTCTCCCTGGTCCCGCGCCAGTAGCTCTTTGGTGGAGGCCACCAGCACGCGGTACGCGCTCTGCCGCTGGCCGCGGGCACTCGACTCCAGGCGCCAGCTCAAGCGCGGGGCGGGCTCGTCCAGCCCCACCGGGTCCTGGAGGTACTCGCAGCGAAGCTCCGCAATCTGCACGGCCTTCCCCCTTTCCGGGATGGAACGGGGCGCGCCCGCGCCCGCGGTGGCCGTGCCGAGGGTGAGGAACAGCAGGGTCAGGGTGAGGGAGGAGGCGAGTTCAGACGCGCGCATGCTATCAGATCGTCCTTTCGCCCGAGGAACGGGCCACCCGGACCAGCGTTGGTCCGGGCTGCCCGTAAGCCGGGCGAAAGGGAAGTTGCGCGCGGTGCGGGAGAATTCCTGGTTAGCGGACGGCGCGCTTCCCGGTAGCCGCCAATCCGGAGATCTGCAGCAGCTTGAGCGGCTGTCCGTGAGCGTTCACGAACTGGCACTCCTTGCCGCCGGCGTGCATCCGCTTCATCGCAGAGCACAGCAGCCCCATCCCCGCGGAATCGATGAACTGCACGTCGCCCAGGTCGATGACCAGGCGCTCGGCGCCCGGCAGCACGCGCGCGAGCTGCTCCTTGAACTCCGAGGCGGCGAGGAGATCCAGCTCTCCCCCCAGCCGGAGGACCACGACTCCCTCGCTCTCACTGGTTTCTACGATGTTGAAGGCGGTTTTCATGTAGTTCGGGTTCTGAATTCCGGAAAACGGGCAGCACTAGTAA
>JAJFMS010001022.1 GCA_020696885.1 Armatimonadota bacterium
CAGTCCGGAGCCTTCGCCGGGGCCTTTGGTGGTGAAGAACGGCTCCCAGATCCGGGACAGGATGTCCGGCGTCATCCCGCGGCCGGTGTCGGAGACCGTCAGGAGCACATATTCCCCCGGCCGCAGCCCTGGCTGGCTGGAGCGAACCCCCTCTTCGATGGTTACCTCTTCCGTGCGGATCCGGAGCGTGCCGCCGCGGGGCATCGAGTCCCGGGCGTTCACCACGAGGTTCAAGACCACCTGATCGAGCTGGGAGCGGTCCCCGTTTACCTGCGCGGTCCGGGCCTGGAGGTCGATCAGCAGTTCCACGTCTTCTCCGAGCAGCCGCCGGAGCATCGACTCCAGATTGGTGACCACGGCGTTGAGATCCAGCACCTGCGGCTGGATGAGCGAGCGGCGGGAGAAGGCGAGCAGTTGGCTGGTGAGAGCCGCCGCGCGCACCCCCGCGTTCTGCATCTCCCCGATCGGCTCGCGGATGGAGCGGGGGAGGTCGGTACGCATGAGCAGGAGGTCCGCGTAGCCGTTGATCACCGCGAGCATGTTGTTGAAGTCGTGCGCCACGCCGCCGGCCAGACGGCCGATCGCTTCCAGCTTCTGCGACTGCAAGAGCTGCTGTTCCAGCGAGCGCCGCTCCGCCTCCGCCCGCGTCCGTTCGAGGGCGCCCGCACAGTAGTCCGCCAGTGCCTGGAGCGTGCGGAGGTCGTCCTGGGAATAGCGCCCTGGCGTATAGCTCTGGATCGAGAGCGCGCCGATGGTGCGGGCTGCCACCCGGATCGGAACCACCATGATCGAGGCGGACGCCCGCGTGCGATCCCCGAACGCGACGAGGGGTTCCTCCGCCGTCCCATAGGGGAGGTCCGGGTCCGGCGCCAGCAGCAGCGGGCCTTCCCTAATGGCCCGCATCATCAGGCTCTCATCGCGCAGCTCGTGCGTGGGGCTCGGCACCTCGGTGCGGCGGCCGTCCACCTCATCGATCAGGATGATGGGATCCACCTGCCGCGCGTGCAGGTCGCACAGGTCCAGCCAGCAGGAGTCCCAACCAAACAGGTCGTCGGCCACCTGCAGGATGGTCCGGGCCGCCTCTTCCGGGATCACCGCGGAGTTGAGCTTCTCGCCGAGGGAACGGAAAGCGGTATCCCGCAGCTCCGACCGCTTGGCCTCCGTGACGTCCTCGTTCACGATGATCGCGCCGTCGATGCCGCCGTCGGCGTCTCGAAGCGGGACGGCGGAGTTCAGCATCACCTTCCGGCTGCCGTCGAAGGCCTGGATGACGACCTCCTCATCCAACGAGGTCTCGCCTCGGCTGATGGCACGCGCCGCTGCCCAGTCATCGGGAGCGATCGGGGCTCCGGACTCGGCCCACCAGCCGCGGTACTCTCCGTACTCCTCCTGTCCCACGTAGCGCGCGCCGCCCCAGATCCGCTCCGCGGCCGGGTTGGAGCGCACGATCCGGCCCTCGCGGTTCACGATCCACACGCCCACCGGGAGGGTATCGAGCACCTTGCGCAGCAGCTCCTCCCGCTCGCGCGGCTCCGTGACGTCCACGCAGATTCCCACGGCCCGCCACTTGCCGGGACCGGCCGGCTCCACGCTCACGTCTTCACGAATCCACCGGACTCGCCCGGTGGCGTCCCGGGCGCGGAACTCCTGCGAGTAGCTGCGGCCTGCCCGCACCTCGGCGTCTCCGAAATTGTCCACTCGCTGCTGATCGTCGGGAAGACGCGCCTGGTGCCAGGTGTGCATGTAGTGCTGACCGGGCACCGTTTCCAGGGGGAAGAAGCGCTGCGCGGCTTCCAGATCGGACACGCGGATGCGCCACAGCAGGTGCGGCTCCTGCCGCTCCTCCACCGTGCCATGCCAGAGCAGGCAACGAGAGTGGATGGCGATGTAGCGGAGGTACTCCTCCCGGGCGCGGAGGACGTCGCGGGAGCGCTCTCGCTCGAAGACCCGGCCGAGCAGCCGCCCGATGTGCGCGCACGCTTCCAGGAAGCGCTCGTCCGGCTCCTCCGGCGCGCACCGGAAGAACTCCAACACCGCCACCACCTGGTCTTCCAGGGTCACGGGCAGCGCGAACCCTGCTCCCAGGCCCACCGCTGCCGCCGCTTCCCGCCGGAGAAACTCCGGCGCGGTGCTCACATCGGAGATCCACTGCGGGCGACCGGTGTGCCGCACCAGGCCGATCAGGCCCTGAGCGCCGGAGAACGGCAGGCTATCGGTGGCGGCCACGAACGGCGTGAACCGCTCGGTGTCCGGGAGGTGCCAGATCGCTACCGGCTGGATCAACTCCGGCTGGTCCGGAAGGATGAAGTAGGCGTGCCCGATCGTGCAGTCCAGCTCCTCGCAAACCGCCCGGAGTGCGGCGCGGATCGTCTCTTCCAGGGTGCCGGCGGCGCATGCCACCCCACCGATCGCCTGCAGGACGCGATTGAGAGCCATCTCCCGTCGGAGAGTTGTCTCGAGCCAGGCGAGTCGCTCCCGATTGGGAGTTGAAGCCGGACCGTCCGCCTCTGAGCCCTCCATCGATCCTCCGCTTTGCCGTCCTGATCTACCGCACTATTGATTGTAACAAGAGCGAGCGAGGATAACTTGTGATTAAGGGAGTTCGGGACGCTGCCGGCATCCCAAGCCCCTCGTCCGGCATTCGACTTCGTCTGGCGCTCCGAGTACCGCAGCGCCTGGTGCTTGCAGACAGTATAGGTACCCGGTGGAATATAGTGAGCGCAATTTTAAACTCTACGCC
>JAJFMS010001023.1 GCA_020696885.1 Armatimonadota bacterium
GGCGGGAGAGCCCGAACTCCTTCTGGCCGTACATCACGGCGAAGTTCACGGTCTTAGCGCTGCGCCGCTGGTCTGAGGTCACCTGGTCCAGCGGCACGTCGAACACGCGGGCCGCCGTGGCGGTGTGCACGTCTCGCCCCTCGCGGAAAGCGCGGACCATCTCCGGATCGCCCGTGACGTGCGCCATAATCCGGAGCTCGATCTGGCTGTAGTCCGCGGAGAGCAGCTTCATCCCCCGGGCTGGCACGAAGGCGGCGCGCAGTTCCCGGCCGACCTCCGTGCGCACCGGGATGTTCTGCAGGTTCGGATCGCTGCTGGAGAGGCGGCCGGTGGCGGCTACCGTCTGGTTCAGCCGCGTGTGGACCCGACCGGTGGCCGGGTCTGCCAGGCTTTGCAGGGCGTCCGCGTAGGTGGACTTCAGCTTCGCCACCTCCCGGTATTCCAGGATGACTTCCGGCAGCGGGTGGATGGCGGCGAGGTCCTGCAGCACGTCCGAGTCCGTGGAGTAACCGGTCTTGGTCTTGCGGCCGGAGGGGAGCATCATCTCCGTGAAGAGGATCTCCTGGAGCTGCTTCGGCGAGCCGAGGTTGAACGGCTTTCCCGCGATCTCGTGCGCCTGCTTCTCGAGCTGCGCCACACGCTCGCCCAGGCGCTGGGAGAGGGAGCGGAGCTCCGCGCGGTCTACGGCCACGCCCACGATCTCCATCTCCGCCAGCACCGGGATGAGCGGCAGCTCCAGGTCGTAGTAAACCTGCTTCAGCTCGTCGGCCTCGAGGCGGGCGTCCAGCGGCTGCCACAACCGCTCGATCAGCGCGGTCTCCCGGGCCAGCACCTCCACCGCTTCGCCGGTGCCGGCGCTGAGGCGCAGGTAGTCGCGGGTGAGATCGTCCAGCCGGTAGTGGGAGCGGCCGGGGTTCAGCACGTAGGCGGCCAGCATGGTGTCGAACCCGAGGCAGCCGATGCGGATCCCCTGGCGCAGGAGCGCGTGGTAGCTGGTCTTGAGGTCGTGACCGACCACCCGCACCGCCGGGTCTTCCAGCAGCGCGCGGATCGGGGCCGGCAGCAGCAGCGGCTCTCCGGCGCCGGCGAACAGGCCTTCGCCTTCCGGCTCCTGGCATTCGAGGAGGATCGTGTCGCCGGAAGCGCTCAGCGCCACCGCCTGCAGGGAGCCGGTGCGTCCCTCGCCGCCGACCTGGAGCGTGCGGATCGCCACCGCGCCGCCCCGGTGGGCGCGCTCGGCCCAGCCGGCCGCGTCGTCATCGGCGGCCAGCCGGCGGAAGCTGAGCTCCGCGTCCAGCGCCTCGGCGCGCTGCTCCTGGATCGCCTTCTCCGGCGGGAAGAGCTGCTCCAGCCGCCGGCCCAGCGTGCGGAACTCCAGCCGATAGAACAACTGCAGCAGGCGCGGCACATCCGGCCCGGGATAGGCCCACTGCTCGAACGGCGTCTCCAGCGGCAGGTCCGTCACGATGGTGGCGAGCCGCTTGTAGAGCAGCGCGTTCTCGCGGCCTTCCAGCAGGTTGGTGCGCACGCGCTGCGCTTTTACCTCGCCCGCGTGCTCCAGCAGCGTCTCCAGGTTGCCATACTGCGAGATCAGCGTGGTGGCGGTCTTGTCACCGATCCCAGCGATGCCGGGGATGTTGTCCGAGGTGTCGCCCTTCAGCGCTTTGAAGTCCGGGAGCTGCAGCGGCTTCAGGCCGTAGCGCTCCTCCACGCCGGCTTCATCGTAGCACTGCGCGTCGGTGACGCCGCGGCGGGTCATGAGGACCTTCACCTCGTCGTTCACGAGCTGCAGGGCGTCGTGGTCCCCGGTGACTACGAGCACGTCGTACCCGGCCGCCCGGCCGCGGCAGGTGATGGTGCCGATCACGTCGTCCGCCTCAAAGCCCTTATGCTGGATGATCGGGATACGGAAGGCGTCCGCCACGGCCCGGGCGATCGGGGTCTGCACGGCGAGGTCATCTGGGGTGCGCGGCCGGTGCGACTTGTACTCCGCAAACTCCGTGTGCCGGAACGTGCGGCCGCCCTCAAAGGCGATGAGGTAGACGTCCGGCTGCTCGTCTTCCAGCAGCTTCAGCAGCATCATCGCGAACCCGTAGGCCGCGTTGGTGGGGGTCCCGTCCGCAGTGGTGAGCGCCGGCAGCGCGAAGAACGCGCGGTAGATCAGGCTGCTGCCGTCGATGATGACCAGTTTCTTCCGTGCCACGTCTCACTGCCTCCCGGGTGCCCGGCTCGCCTGCCGCGGTTACGATTGTCGTAGCGGAGGCGGCGATCCCTCTCCAGTTTATCGCCAGGGTGGGCGCTGCGGGGGGATCCGTCGCTGGGAGTATCAAGCATATGTTTGCGTTTGGTGCTGTTCGGCGCGCTCGGGCGGGTGGCGCCCGGTGTTCGGTGTTCAGGTGTTCAGGTGTTCGGGTGTTCAGGAGTTCTGGAAGCGAGCGCTGTCATCCCGAACCGGTTCGGGCTTTGGAGCGCCGTACGTGTCCTTTGCGAGGGATCTCTAAGCGGGCTCGGAACGCCTCCCGGGTGCGTGGCAAGGCACCTGCCGGCGGACGACCACGCCGAGCCTGTGGTACGAGCCAGCAGGCGTTCTAGACCCGGGGGTAAGATCCCTCGACGGATGGCGCGTCGCTTCGCGCCGAGCACGTACCGCTCGGGATGACCCGCTTCTTTGGGGCTTCGCGGGGTTCGGGTGAGCTGCAAGAACTCGGCCGCACCGGCTTGCGCCGAAAATCTTACTCTTGTTCGACTCCTCTCTGAGGGACTGTTTTCCCAGCGGCGACCCGCGGCTCATCCGAAACCGGATGGGCCGTTTTTCGTTCTGGCTAACAGGAGGCGACGCCTGTGAACGATCTGCCGCGAACTGCGAGATGGGTGTGGGAGTGGCACATGCCGCCGATGGAGGGCCGCGAAGCGCCATCGACGCATGTGTCGCAGCACTGGATCCGCCTGGATCCCCCGGCCCACGCATGGCGCTCCGACTGCGGGGATCACGACGTGCTCGACGAGCGCGGGCACCTCCACACCGCAGACACCTGGCCGGACTGCCACCTCAAACCGCCTGACGAACCGTGGTCCGCCGAGTCCCTGGTGGGGAATATTCTGCCGTGGGGGGCATTTTCCTCATTCGATTGTGAGCTGAAGCAAGGCGCGAACGGAGCCCCGGTTTGCGAGCGCACCTGGGTCTCGCTCGATGGGCGGGAGGTTGCCCGCTATGACGCGGAGTATCCGAGCGGTGACTTCCGGATCGAGCACACGACGTGGTTCGAGCCCAAGACGGGGCTACTGCTCCGACAGGAATGGATCGAGCGAGATCCGCGCACCGGGGACCTAGCTCAGCGGTTCGTCCTGCGTGACTACGAGTATGATGTCGAGCTGCCGGAGGGCGTCTTCGACCTCCCTGCCGGCAAGCCACTCGTGGAAGAAGACCGCCAGGCGCACCGGGTGGATGTGAAGCACACGCTGCCCGCCGCCGAGCGGGAAGCGATCGAGCGCCTCATCGCCCGCTCCAACGCGGCCTGGTCGGCGGGTGACTTCAAGCGATTCAGTCATGCCTGGCATTTCCTCGAACTACCGGGAACGCCGATACTCCCGGGACGCGCCGAGTGGGAGGAAGCGCTGCGGGCGAGACCGGAGGGGACCACCTGGGTCAGCGCCGTCAGCTCGATAAACCGCAGCGACTTGCTCCGGGTATGGACCGGCAACTACAGCTTCCGACCCCTGCCGGTGGCAGGCGTGCTCTGGGTGAACTCCCGGCTGCAAGTGGAGTCGGCGGACGGGATCCTCTGGTTGGGTGACGTTGAGTATTCCGTCCAGAAGCGGGAGGAAGGCTTCCGCCTGGTGCATTGGAACTACCCATCCGAAGAGATCCGTGCGGCGTGGGCGGAGAAGGCTCTCAAGTGAAGGGCTGCGAGCCAGCACGTGAGCGCGAGGGGTGAGCTGCTGGCTCCGAGCGGCCCTACAACTCTG
>JAJFMS010001024.1 GCA_020696885.1 Armatimonadota bacterium
AAAGCACGCATCCACAGCCTGTTGCTCGGAAGCAAGGGGCGGATGCTGGACACCCGCTGCGGCGTTCCCTACGAGGAGTTGTTCGGCCGGCCCACCATCCTGGAGCTCCGGGGATTGGGTGACGACGACGAGAAAGCGTTCATGATGGCGCTCCTGCTGAGCCAGCTCTACGACTACCGGGAGCAGCAGCAGCGCCTCTCCCCGGCCAGCGGCCTCCGCCACGTGGCGGTGCTGGAGGAAGCCCACCGGCTACTTAGCCATGCCGGCGGTGGCTCGCTGGAAACTGCCAATCCCCGCGGGAAAGCGGTGGAGAGCTTTGCGAACATGCTGGCCGAGATCCGTGCCTACGGCCAGGGTCTGCTGATCGTGGATCAGAGTCCCTCCCGCCTGATCCCGGACGTGGTCCGCAACACGAGCACCAAGATCTTGCACCGGCTCACCGCGCCGGAAGACCGCCGGTTCGTTGGCGATGCCATCGGCCTCACGGAAACGCAAGGGAAGATGGTTCCGGGTCTGGAAGTCGGACATGCCATTGTGCATACGGAAGAGCAGGACAAGCCGATCTGGGTGAAGATGGACGACGTCAAGGCTTCGCGCGCACCTGTAAGCGACGCAGATCTCCGCATGGCCGGTGGGCGGGCGGCGCGGTTGATGGATTCGCTGAAGGCGCGTGCTCGTTCTTGATCCGTTGTTGAGAGTGCCGGGTCAAACTCCCCTTAGCCGAGCAGCGACCATGGGCAACACAGATGACTGATCTTTCGGAACCGCGAGGCCTGGGTGGGCGGCAGGTGCGCCACACTGTGGGCATCGACCTGGGAACCTCCAGCCTGCGCCTCCAGGTGGCCCACTACGACTCCCTGGGCCGACCGGCCGGTGAGCCCGCCGCCGTGCACCTGCCTCACAGCGAGCGGGATGGGATGCTGCCCACCGTCCTGCGGCTCTCTGCCGCCGGCGAGTTGCTCGACTACGGGCGCGCCGCCGTCCAGAAACTCCCGCACACCCCCATCCCTGCCGACGGCAGCCGGTTCGTGGCGGAGTTCAAGCCGTGTATCGGCCAGGCCCCCGAAGATCTGGCGGCGCAGGGACGACCGGAAAAGGCGCGTCTCTGCTCCAATCCCGCGTGTCCCCGTCCGGGCTGGGCCTGGTCGGTCTCCCTTCAATTCTGCGGCTTCTGCGGTGCGCCGCTCGCCGAGGCGTCGGAGCGCTGGCAGCCGCAGTTTCCCTACCCCGCGGACGAGGCGCTGGCCTACTCTCGCCTCCTGCTGTCCGAGGTCCGGCTCCACCTGGAGCGCCGGCTGAACGAGCCCCTGCGCGCGCAGACGGGCTGGCAGATTGTGGCCGGCGTGCCGGTGCATTGGCAGGCCGGCACCCGGGCCAGCTACCACCAGGTGCTGGCCCAGGCGTTCCCGGAGGCCGGGATCACGCTGTTGAGCGAGCCGGAAGGGGCGCTGCGGTACTACGGCTGCCAGGGATTGGTGCGGGCCGGGGAAGGCTGGACGCTGGTGGTGGACTTCGGCGCCGGGACCACGGACCTGGTGCTGGGACGGGTGTTCTCCCAGGGCGGAGGCTCCTTACTGGGCGAGGTCCGCGCCTACGGTGAGCGGTATGGCGGAGCGGACTTCGACCTGCTGTTGGCGCGGCACGCCGCCGCGGAGCTGGGCGTGGAGTTGGACCCGCTGCTGCTGTCGCGGTGGAAACTGGAGGCGCAGCGCTGGAAGGAGGCGTTCAGCGATGCCGCACAGGTGGATACCGTGGCGGAAACCGGGTTCTCCTTCCCGGTGCCGATGGGAGAGCGCGGCTGCGACTTCCGGCCCGTGGTGCTGGACCGGCCGACCTTCCAGCGGGTGGCGGGCGAGCTCGTGGAGCGGTTCCGCAGCGTGCTGGACCGGGGACTGCGTCACTTCGGCGCCGGAGCGGGAGAGATCACACAGGTAGTGCTGACGGGGGGCGGAGCGCAGTGGTACTTCGTGGCGGAAGCGGTGCGGGAGTTGTGTCCCGGGGCGCACCTGGTGGGCGGGGTGGAACCGGTGCGGGCAATCGCCCGGGGGCTGGCGCTGGCGCCGGCCCTGCCGCAGTTGCTGGAAGCATCGCGGCGCACCCCGGCGACAGAGCCGGAACGGGTACCCGAGCCGCAGCCGGAGCCAGATCCTGAACCCCCGGTTCCGGATCAGAGCGAGTTTGTGCTGCCCGAACCGGAGGTACCCGAGAAGATCGAGCCGGTTGCCAGACCCCGGAAGCAATCACCGGCAGTGCACGGGCCGGTGCGAGCCACGCTGCTCCAGACCCTGCGGGCAACCGGCGGTCGATTCAGGTCGGCGGCGCTCTCGCCGGACGGTGCGACGGTGGTCACGGCAGACGAGTCCGGCACCCCGGTCCACGGCAAGGGCACTCTCATCCTCTGGGATACCGCCACCGGAGCCCAGCGGCACGCGCTTCCCTGTGGCGTCCCATCGAATGTCGCCTTCCATCCGGACGGAGCCCGGCTCATCGGGCTGTTCCACGCGGGGCCTGCCGGAATGCAGAGCCAGCTCTCCCTGATCGAGTTGAGCACCGGCGAGGTGCGCTGGACACAGCAGCGGAACGTCTCGCCGATGGCGCTTGGCGTCTCCCCCTCCGGAGACCGGATCGTGACCGCGCATCATTCCGAGTCCGGCCCCAACGCCATTTACTGGCGCACTGCTACCGGAGAAGCGGTTTGCGAGCTGCCGCGTTTACACGTGGACTGCCCTAGCTCCCTAGCCTTCACGCCGGACGGCTCAACGGTAGCCTTCCCGTGCGACCAGGCCGGCGGCACCGGGGCAAAGGATATCTGGATCTACCGGGATGATGGGAGAGTAGTGGAGGCGATGCTGCAGGTGCCGGACCGGGGCTTCGCCTGGAAATGGGCCTGGCTGCGCCCGCCCGCTCCGGCCGCCTTTTCCCCGAATGGAGAGACGTTGGCGCTTGGAACCCGCGCGCGCACCGCAGCGAAGATTACGGGCCGCGTGCTCCTGTACCGGTGGCGCCCCGACGCGGCCGAGCAACTTCATCCCACCATGCAGTTGTTCGATGAAATCGTCCGGCAGGGAAGGGTCCGCACGCTGGATGGCCACGGCGACCACGTCTCGCGGGTGGCCTACTCCCCGGACGGACGGACCCTGGCGAGCGGCAGCGAAGACGGGTCCGTGATCCTCTGGGATCCGGAAACCGGTGAATCACGCCAGACCCTGAAAGGCCACGCCAAGGGAATAGCGGCCCTCCAGTTCTCCCGAACCGGCGACCGGATGATGAGCGCCAGTTCGGATGGAGTGATTCAGCTCTGGGCCCTGGCCG
>JAJFMS010000058.1 GCA_020696885.1 Armatimonadota bacterium
CGAAGGCACCAGCGGCCCGCTGGCCGGGGCAGCCGTGGTGAAGCTCGCGGGCTCGGACGGCCACGTGCTGTGGCAGAAGGTACTCCGGAACAGCGGCAGCAACATCCAGTCGGCCTACACCGTCGCTGCGGACAGTCAGAACCACCTCGTCGTGGCGGGGAGCATCTCGGACCCCGAGAACAACAGCAGCTTCCGGGTGGTGAAGCTGGATGGCGCCACCGGAGAGGAGCTCTGGAGCGCCAGTCTGGATGACCCCGACACTTCCGGGGGCGGGGAGCAGGTGAACCGGGTGGTAGTGGACGCCGCGGACAACGTCCTCGCCTGCGGCGTGCTGATCGCGAGCTCGGAGGCGTTCGGCGCGAACGCGCAGTTCACCGTGGTCAAGCTCGCCGGCTCCGACGGGGACGTGCTCTGGGAAGTACGGCCGGCATCTCGTACCGGAGAGCGGCGCAGCACGGCCCTGGCGCTGGCCCTGGCGAGTGACGGCGACGCGATCGTTTCCGGAACGTATTTCGATAGCGGCGGGGACCCGGACAGCCTGGTCCTCCGCCTGGAAGGCGGCACCGGGGCGGAGGTATGGGCTCAGTCGGACCCGGACGGCGCCACGGCAGTGGACCTGGCGGTGGGTGAAGGGGACACCGTGGTGACCGCAGGCACCGGGCGAGACGATGGCGGATACCCGCCCCTGCTCACCGTCCGCCGCTTTGACTCGGAAGGCACGCTGCTGTCCACCCATACCCTGGCGACGGCGGACACTGTCGCGGAGGCGCGGGCGGTGGCCGTGGACAGCCAGGGGAACATCGGGGTCGGGGGCTCGATCCAGGACGATAACCTGACCGAGAGCGCGATGGTGGCGCTGATCGATTGCACCGCTCCCCGCGGATCGCTCCCGAACGTGCAGCCGCGCATGCTGCCAAGCACCGGCGGCACCGTGCAGTTCTCGGCGGTGGCCGAGGACAACGTAGCGGTGGCGTCCGTCACGGCGAAGCTCACCTCCGAAGGGACCGCACCACTCTCCGGAGCGCTGACGCCCACGGGTCCCGGGGCGTTTGGCGGAACACTGGCGCTGGCCGCGAACCTCGGCGCGGCGGCACGCGTCTACGACGTGCGGTTCGTGGTCCGCGATACTTCCGGAAACGAGAGCGAGTTGGAAGGCGGCACCGTGACGGTAGCGGCTCCCCCCGCCGTACTGCGCGTTACCCCGGCCAAGCTCTCTTTCGGCAAGGCGAAGGTGGGGCAGTCCAGGCACAAACAGGTGACCCTGCGCAATGCGGGCAAGGGTCAACTGATCGGGCAGATCGTGAGCCCGGTAGCCGGGTTCACCACGGATCCCACGCTGCCGCCGTCCGCCTCCACGCCGCCCGTGCCGTTCACGCTTCAGCCTGGGGAGAAGAAGAAGCTCACCGTGTACTTCCGGCCGGGCGAGGCACGCGCCTTCACGGAGAGCCTCACGGTGGTGCTGATAGGGTCGGCAACGACGGTGCCCCCCATCAGCCTCAAGGGCACCGGGACGGCGCCCCGCCCCAGGTAAGAAACCGTGCTGCTGGAGCGACACCGAACAACCACGATCCGGTGTCGCTCCCACGGAACGGGTGCGGGAAGGAGGAGCCGGCGGCTCCCTCCCGGAATCGGGGGATGGTCCACTTCGGGCCACGCTTTATCAATCTCCGGTGAGGCGCGCGTCTCCCGGTCCTCGATGCAGAGAACACCATGAAATCACTCCGCCTGCTGATACCCCTGCTGCTCGCCTCCACCCTGGCCGTGGCCGCGAGCGCCCCGGTGACCGCCCAGGACCTCGAGCTGACCGCCGACTCGAAGCCGCAGGAAGGCGTTCCCAAGGGAGAGGTGCTGAAGTTCACGTTCGAGAATTCCAAGCTCTTCCCCGGCACCTTCCGCGACTACTGGGTCTACGTGCCCGCGCAGTATACGCCAGACAAGCCCGCGTGTCTCTACGTGAACCAGGACGGCCTCCAGTGGAACGGGCCCACCGTCTTCGACAACCTGATCCACAAGAAGGAGATGCCGGTCACCATCGGTGTCTACGTGGTGCACGGCCGGGTCCGGGTGAAGGACGGCAACGTCGCGCAGGACCGCTTCAACCGCAGCTACGAGTACGATGGCCTGGGTGATCGCTACGCCCGGTTCATCATGGAAGAGCTGCTGCCGGAAGTGGAGTCCAAGAAGACCTCCGACGGGCGCGCCATCCGGATCTCCAAGGATCCGAACGACCACGCCATCGGCGGCGGCAGCAGCGGTGCGGTCTGCGCCTTCACGGCGGCCTGGGAGCGGCCGGACTACTTCCGCCGCGTCTGGAGCGCCATCGGCACGTACGTAGGCATCCGCGGGGCGGACCGCTACCCCACCCTGATCCGCAAGTACGAGACCAAGCCGATCCGCGTGTTCCTACAGGACGGCAGCGCGGACCAGAACATCTACGCCGGCGACTGGTGGCAAGCGAACCTGATGATGGAGCGCGCCCTCACCTTCGCCGGCTACGAAGTGGAGCACGCCTGGGGTACCGGCGGCCACAACGGCCAGCACGGCACCGCCATCTTCCCGGACGTAATGCGCTGGCTCTGGAAAGGCTGGCCCGCCCCGATCAAGGGCGCCGGACCGAACAGGAACGATTACGTCAACGACGTGCTGGTCCCCGGCGAGGACTGGCAGCTCGTCTCGGAAGGCTACCAGTTCACCGAGGGTCCTGCCGTCAACACCAAGGGCGAGCTGTTCTTCAACGACATCCCGAACAACAAGACGCTGAAGGTCAGTGCGGACGGGAAGGTGTCGACGTTCGTGGCCGATTCCAAGCGCGCCAACGGCCAGGCGTTCGGCCCGGACGGTCGCCTCTACGCCATCGTCATGGGCGAGCAGAAGATCGTGACCTACGACGATGCCGGCAAGGCCACCACCTTCGCCGAGGGGATCGCGGGCAACGACATCGTGGTGGCCCACAACGGAAACGTGTACGCCACGGCGCCGGACCGGATGAACCCCAACGCCAGCAAGGTCTGGCTAATCAAGCCGAACGGCGAGAAGAGCGTGGTGGACACCGGCCTCCAGTTCACCAACGGCCTCACCATGTCGCCGGATCAGACCCTCCTCTACGTGGCGGACAGCCGCACGCACTGGGTGTTCAGCTACCAGGTGCAGCCGGACGGCACCCTGGCGCACAAGCAGCAGTACTACCACCTGCACCTGCCGGACACGGCCGAGGACGCCGGCGCCGACGGGATGCGCATGGACCGCGACGGCCGCCTCTACGTAGCCAGCCGCCTCGGAATCCAGATCTGCGACCAGGCCGGACGCGTCCACCTGATCCTCCCGACCCCGAACGGCCGCGTCTCGAACCTCTCCTTCGGCGGCGCGAACTTCGACACCCTCTACGCCACCTGCGGCGACAAGGTGTATAAGCGGAAACTCAAGATCCGCGGCGCCAACGCCTGGGAACAGCCCAACAAGCCACCCACCCCTCGGCTCTAACCGGACGCAGTGAAGTAACTGCGAGCGTCCGGCAAAGATGCTCGCACCTTCGCTCCACGGCCCCTCTCCATCCGACAGGATGGGGAGGGGTGCCCGAGCCTCTCCTCTTTTGAGATGTTTTAGAACCCCGGGATCGGGGGATTGTGGAAGTAGCAAGCGAGAACCTCCATTGCGCCCGATCCGGGTGCGAGGTCCGAATACCGCGCAGGAAAAGCTCGCGTTACGACATAAAGTTGAGCGCGAAACTCGTGAGCGTGGACCGCTGCGCCGCGCCTCACAATCGAGTCCCCGCTCAAATTCGGGGAATGCGGTCTCTAACTAACCCCGGGGCGCCTGGAGGCCCGAGTCAAACCCATGCAGCTCGCGGAAGATTCCCGAATCCTGCTCGTGGACGACGTACCGGCCAACCTGATCGCTCTGGAGGCCCTGCTCGAAGACCTCGGGCTGCCCCTGGTGAAGGCCCGGTCCGGACAGGATGCCCTCAAGTGCCTGCTCCAGGGCGATTTCGCGCTGGTGCTGCTGGATGCCGAGATGCCCGGCATGGACGGCTTCGAGACCGCCCGGCTCATCCACGAGCGAGAGAAGACGCGGGACCTCCCGATCATCTTCCTTACCGCCATCTACAAGAGCGAGACGCACGTGCTGCAGGGTTATGCTGTCGGCGCCGTCGACTACCTCTGCAAGCCGGTCAAGCCGGAAGTGCTCAAGAGCAAGGTCACGGCGTTCGTGGGGATGGCCAAGCGGACTAACGACCTGCAGACCCGCGTGGACGAAACGGCGAAGGACGCCGAATACACTCGCCGGATGAACGCGGAGCTGGAACGGCGCGTGCTGGAGCGAACCCACCGGATCCAGGAAGCCCAGGACCGGCTGGAACAGCTCAACCAGGAGCTCCGAAAAGCGAACGAGCTGAAGGATGAGCTGCTGGCGATGCTGGGACATGAGCTGCGGAACCCGCTCGCCGCGCTCACCAACGTTTCGTTCCTGATGGACACCGGCTGCATCGACGAGGCGAAGCTCTCCCGCTACCGCGAGGTGGTGCGGAAGCAGGTCGCCCGTCTCCGCCGGCTGGTCGACGACCTGCTGGATGCCTCCCGGATCAGCCAGGGACGGCTGGAGCTCGTGCGAGCGCCGCTGGATCTGCGAACCGTGGTCGCGGAAGCGGTGGATGCGGCTCGCCTCCTCATCGACGCGCACGAGCACGGGGTCTCCGTTTCGGTGCCGGACGCGCCATTGATGCTGGATGGAGACAGCGATCGCCTGGCCCAGGTAGTCATTGAGCTCCTGGAAAACGCCGCCAAGTTCACGCCTCCGGGCGGCGAAATCACGCTGTCTCTGGAGTTGGCCCACACTAGCAGCGAGCGGGCGGATGGCCCCCCTTACGCCCTGCTCCGCGTGCGAGACACCGGGCACGGGATGCCCCCGGAGCTGCTCCCGCGGGCCTTCGACATGTTCACCCAGGGCTCCCGTACCCTCGACCGCCCGGGAGGCGGCCTCGGCGTGGGGCTCACCCTGGTGAAGTACCTCGTGGAGCTGCACGGCGGCACCGTAGAGATCCACTGCGTGGGTCCCGGCGAAGGCTGCGAGCTCCAGGTGCGCCTCCCCCTCACCGGCAGCGACTAACCAGCGGGTTGTGCTGGCTCGGAGCGTGGGGAGCCCCTAGGGATGTTGCCTACAGCGTACCCTTGGCCAGAAAACCGTAGACAGCCGCCTCGTGCGGCGTTCGCTCACGGCGACCTGCATTGGGAGCGGCGCACCCTACTTCCGGCGACGGGTGGCCATCAGCGAACGCTGCATCCGTAGGGTCGGCTGCGGGCGCTGCCTACAGCCGTACTCCCTTTGCGCGAACTATGGGCGATCTGGCCCGGAGGCGGCGCGGGTGCCCCCAGAGCAACCGCCCGCCACCAACGCCACGCCTGAATGAGCAGCCGACCCCACGGGTATCACTCTCCCGACGACGTATCCGGCGGTTCCCCATAAGTGGGCCGCTCTCGGCGGAGAGATCCATTGATACCCATTGGCGACGACAATTCCGAGCGCCGCAGCTTTCCGATCGTGACGCTGGCGCTCGTGGCGGCTTGTGTAATGGTGTTCCTGCTGCAGCAATCCGGCGGAGCAGCCGGGTTCGAGCAGTCCGTGCGCGCATTCGGAGCGATTCCGTATGAGATCACTCACGGCGCCGACATCGGCCCGCCCGGTCCGGCGCCGATCTATCTAACCGTGCTGACCTCGATGTTCATGCACGCCAACTGGATGCACCTGGGTGGGAACCTGCTCTTCCTCTGGATCTTCGGGGACAACCTGGAAGATCGCATGGGGAAGGGCCGCTACCTGACCTTTTACCTGCTCTGCGGCCTCGCGGCTACCGCGGCGCAGATCTTCACCAACCCGGACGCCCAGATCCCCGGCATCGGCGCCAGCGGCGCTATCGCTGGTGTGCTCGGCGGTTACCTGGTGCTGCTCCCGAACGCCAGGGTGCGCACCATGGGCCGGTACGGGGTAACGGAGGTGCCGGCCTGGATGATGCTGGGCCTCTGGATCGTGACCCAGGTGCTCTCCGGGGCCGCCGAATGGGGCGGACGTGAGAACGGCGGCATCGCCTACGCGGCCCACGTGGGCGGCTTCATCGCCGGCCTCGTGCTCGTGAAGCTCTTCGCGCCCGGAGCGCCTGTAATGCGCCGGGCTGCCGTCTAACTGCCCTGCTCACCGCCGGATGCCGTTGCGCCTATCGGCCAATGGCATCCGGGGGTAGCCGCGGGAGGCTTCGACCGGGTACAAATGGGTAGGAGCAACCTGCGATGAAGAGCCCGTTCCCCGGTATGGACCCCTATCTGGAAGCGCCCGATTTGTGGCGTGGCCTCCACCTCCGGCTGATCAACCACATCGCCGAGTACCTCCAGCCGCAATTGCTCCCACGTTACGTCGCAATGGTCGAGGAGCGGATCATGCTTGGGGCAATCGACGGGGAACGAGTGCCGGACCTTGGGATCGTGCAATCCACTGTCCCATCCCGCTCGGGCGGCACCGCAGTTCTGGTCCCAACCGATTGCGTCCAGCCGGAAGTGGTGGAAGTACCGGAACTGCGACAGCCGCATCGGTTCGTGGAAGTTCGTCGAGCTCGCGATGGAGAATTGGTGACGGTCATCGAGGTGCTCAGCCCGGGGAATAAGTCAGGAGCCGGTCTGGCACAGTACGAAGCAAAGCAGCAGCAATATCTACTGAGCGATATCAACCTCGTGGAGATCGACTTGCTCCATCGTGGCCGCCATGCGATCGCGGTACCCGCAGATCGAATCACCCCGTCGGACTATCGCGTATCAGTGCTTCCCGCCGGAAGCACCCGTTTCGAGCTCTATCGGATTTCGCTGCGGGAGCCGCTCCCCCGGTTTCGTGTGCCGCTGCAGTCGGACGATCCGGAAGTGGCGCTCGATCTGCAGGCGGTCCTTGACCGTTGCTACGAAGCCGGGGCTTATTCGTATGTGATCCGGTATGACCAACCACCGGGTGTTCCCCTATCTGCCGAAGACGCGGCCTGGGCCCGCGAGCGCGTCGAGGCCTGGCAGCGGGAACGAGCTACCAGCGATCGATAGGAAACAACGGCCGGCGGATGTTTTCGTAGGGGAAGCGGCGCACGTCTCCGGAGCAGCTCCCCGGCGTCTCCACCTCGATCATCCGCCCGGCGATCGGGGCATAGGCGGCGCGGTGCGCGATGGCGCCCTTGCACACGATGATCCGCTGCTCGGCGGGTTCGATGCCGCAGGAGCGAAGCTGCTGCAGGTTCCACATCGGCAGCTTCCGCTCCGTGATCACCAGCGTCAGGCCGTCCACGTCCACCACCGCCGTGCGGCCCTGGTCGTCCACCAGACCGTCCCGCATCGGGCCGATGTTCCGGAAGATACCGTCCGTCAGCGCCCGGACCGTGCCGGTCACGGTCACCGGATCGCCATGCATCCGGTCCACCTTTCCGCCCACCGGCACGGTTACCCGCTCCCGGACTCCGGCCTGGAGGCAGGCGCGCACCGCTTCCGGGTCCGCGATCAGGATCACCGCGTCCTTTGCCCGGTGATGGAGCAACGCCTGGAGCAGCACCGTGCCGTCTCCCGGCGAGCCGCCGCCCACGTTGTCCGCCACGTCCGCCAGCACTACCGGGCCGTGGCCGGAGTGGCAGGCCAGCGCCAGGCGGACCGCCTCGTCCGCATCAGGCAGCGTCTCCGTAAACCGCTCGCGACGGACCCACGCCTGTTCCGCCAGCTCCTCCGCCAGATCAGCGGCCAACTGCTCGTCGCCGTCGGTAATGGTCAGGATGCCCATTCCCATCCGCGGGACGTCTGCATAGGCGAACCCACCGGCTACGGAGACCCGCAGCACCCCCGGCTCCTCCTCCGCGTCGCGGGCGAGGGCCATCATCTCGGCCATCGGGCCCTCCGCCGTCCGCTGGCGCACGATGTGCGGCATCAGCGGCGGCTTCGCCAGCGCCATCACGGGGCGGACCTCGCCGTTGATCATCCGGACGATCAACCCGGCCGCTTCCCGGCCGCGGTCGTTGAGGTCCACATGGGGGTAGGTGTCGTACCCAATCAGGGCATCGCACGACGACACCATCAGCGGCGAGAGGTTGGAATGGAAGTCGAAGGTCGCCACCAACGGCACGCCCGGCGGCAGGCAGGAGCGCACCTCGGCCAGAATCGTGCCGTCCGGATCGTCGTCGGACTGGGTCACCATGGCGCCGTGGAGTTGGAGCAGCACGCCGTCCACCGGCATCGCCGCCTCCATCTCCTGCTTCAAGCGGTCTAGAATCGTCCGGAAGCAGTCATCGGTGAGCGGACCAGCCGGCCACGCCCACGCATAATAGGTGGGGACCACTTCGAACCCCAGCTCGTCCGCCGCCCGCAGGAAGCCGCCGATCTCCGTATCGGTGCCTCGCAGCGGGGGGAGCATCTCGGCGCCGCGATAGAGCCGGGTGCGCTCGTAGTCGGCCAGTTCCGTAAACGGGCGGCAGAAGGTATTCGACTCGTGAAAGAAGCCGCCGATCGCGATACGCATTCCATACTCCGTCCGGGAGCGCGGCTCCGTGCCTGTCGCTCCCTGCTATGCCAGGACACCGCTCGCTCTAAATTTCGCCATGCCGATCTCTGACTACCTCCGTTCACTGCGCCGCCTGGTGGGCGACCGCCTGTTGCTGCTGCCGGGTGTGGCCGCCGTCATCCGGGACGAGACCGGGGCGATACTGCTGATGCACCGCGCCGACGACGGGTGCTGGGGGCTCCCGGCGGGCGGCATGGAGCCGGGCGAGACTCCGGCGGAGACGATCGTGCGGGAGGTGTTCGAGGAGACCGGTCTGAACGTGGTCCCGGAGCGCGTGCTCGGCGTGTTCGGCGGCCGGCAGTTCCGCCACACCTACCCCAACGGCGACGAGGTGGAGTACACCACCGTGGTGTTCGGCTGCCGGATCGTGGGCGGGAGCCTGGCGCCGCAGGACGGCGAGGCGCTGGACCTGCGCTACTTCCCGCCGGACGCGATGCCACCGCTGGTGGCCCCCTACCCGGAGGCGCTGTTCCGGGAGGCCGACCGGCCCGAGGCCCGGTTTGACGACGGAGGATCCCCCGGATGGACGCCGACCTGAAGCGAGAGCTGACCGCCTACCTCAAGGACCGCTCCCCCGAAGGGTTTTTGCGCCTGCGCGGGCTGGTCACCGGGTCCCGGACTTACGCTCCCTACTCGGACGAGCTGGGTCAGTTCCAGACGCTCTACCGGCGCGGCCAGTATCGCAAGGCCGCCAGCTTCCTGCGAGGGCACCTGGGCAACTGGCTGTTAAGCCCACGAGCGCACCAGATGCTCGCGGCCACGCACGAGAAGCTGGGGGAGACCGAGGCGGCGGAGATGGAGAAAGCGCTGGCCTGGCTGATGTTGGAGGGTCTCCTCTCCACTGGAGACGGAACCGAGGCCGCTCCCTATCAGGTCACCCGCCTGGAAGACGAGTACGATCTCCTCGAATATCTGGAGAAGGAGACCACCGACCAGGCCCTGGTGGAGGCGAAC
>JAJFMS010001025.1 GCA_020696885.1 Armatimonadota bacterium
AAGAAGAGCTAACCGAGGCCGCCGCGTAGAGTGGTGGGGTGGTGGAGTGGTGGAGTGGTGGAGTGGTGGGGAATGCGGCCGCAAGGCCGCACCAGCAGCCCAACACTCCATTACTCCATTACTCCATCACTCCTGCCGGATGCCTTACCGGTGCACCCCGGGATCATCCTGCGTCACCCGGGTGCGGATGGTGAACACGCCGTCGCCGCTGAGCACGCCGCCGCGGGCGAAGAGGCGGCCGTTCTCCCAGTTGGAGAGGCCCAACTCCGGGCGCTTCAGGGCGTACTGGCCATCTACCCACCGTGTGAAGCCGTTCCCCACGAACGGGGCGTTCACCGTCTCGTAGAAGTGTTGGGTCGCCGCGGGGTGTTCGCTCACCAGGCTAGCCACGAACTGCGGGCTGTACCGGTTGAAGAGGCCGACCGCTTCGTCCACGCTCTCCACGATCTTGAGGCTCACCTCGGGCGTCTCTTCCCACTCCCACTCGCGGCCCAGCTCGTCCACCGGGAGCGTCTCGGTAAGCGCCTCCTCCACGTCCCCTTCGGCTCGCCGCACCTGCACGCGGTCGGAGGTCCACTCGGCCGGCAGCACCGCCTCGTCACCAGCCACCACGTGGAGCTTGCACCCGTGGCCGCGCCGCTCACCGGCCTGCCGGAGCGCGCCAAGGAAGCGGGGGAGCAGGTCCGCCACCCGGGACCGCGGGATGCAGCAGACGTTGAGGGTGTTGCAGACCTTGCGGTCCAGGCTGTGATACACCGCGGCCTCGAAGCGGTTCGCATCCGCCGAGTCGTCCGCCACCAGCCAGGCGCCGCCGGTGCCGTGGAGGCTCACCGGGATGCCGGCCTGCCGCGCGACGCTGCCCAGCAAGTCCGTGGTGGGGCCAGAGCCGCGGGCCACGGCCAGCGCGAGACGCGGGTCCGAGAACATCGCCCAGCCGGCCGCATACTCGGCGCTGTTCACCAGCACCGCCGCGCCGGACGGCAGCCCGGCCGCCTGCAGCGCGGGCTCCAGCGCCCCGGCCACGATGGCGCGGGCCGTGCCCAGCGCGTCCCGCCCGATCCGGAAGACTACGGTGTTCCCGCCCCGCAGCACGCCGGTGGCGTCCGCGAACACGTTGGGGCGAGCCTCGAACACGAAGCCGACTACCCCCAGCGGAGCGACGACTTGCTCCACCTTCCACCCGTCGTGTTGCACCGTCTCCAGCACGCGACCGCGCAGGGAAGCGGCGTCGCGCCATTCCCGCAGTCCCGCGATCATATCGCGCCGCATCTTTTCGCCGGCCACGAGGCGCGTGGTGGAGCGACCGCGATCCCGCGCCCGCTCCACGTCCTCCGCGTTCGCGGCGGCGATGGCGGCCCAGCAGTCGTCCGCCTCCAGCCGAGCCGCGAACTCCTCGTAGAACCGGGTAATCTGCTCGTCCGTAACGGCGCCCATCGCCTGGAACGCCGCCAGCGCGCGGCCGACCGCTTCCTGCGCCACGGCCTGCTCAGCCGCCGGAATGTGGAGTAGCTGGCCGCTCTTCTGAACGACGGTGAGGCGGTCTCCGGCGCGGAACCGCTCCGCGATCTCCGCGGGGACGTGCGTTACCCGATCGCCGCCGAAGAGGATCGGCATTCCGGGAGTGAGTTCGGTGAGGGAGGTGGTGTGGCTCATCGGGGGCATTATCGCACACGGCCGCAGGCCGAGGCGATAGTGGATACGGGTCGTCCATCTCGGGCCGTGGGAGACAGTGCTGTCCTCTGTGGCAGGCGCTCCCCGAACGCCTGTGTTCTTGTATCCAGGCAGCCCCCGCGTAACGCAGCAGTCCTCAGGGCCTGTGCGGCCGTTAGTCGAAATCAATACCTTCCACTGCCTTCAGCGGCCCCGTGCGTTCTCCCGCCAACCAGCGCACCACCGCTTCGACGTGCACCGGCAGCGCCCCCCAGGCGGCGATGCGCGCGGCGGTGGGCGGGTAGTGCGCCAGGAGGTACGGCTCCTGCATCGCCACCACCACGGCGCGGGGACGGCTGCCAAGGAACTCCCGGACCGCCTCCGGCGGGCAGCCGCCGGGATACGGATCGTTCGGGAGGGCCGCCCAGACGAGCTGGACCGCCGAGCGGGAACAGTATGCCACCGCGGCGCCCGCGGTGGCGTCGAAGCCGCGAGCCCGGAGCGCCTCTGCCAGGCGGGCGGCGGGAGCCGGGGCGCCGGCCACGAGCACCGGCTGGGAGCGGTCGAACGGCGCCGCGCCGGCGGGCACGTCGCCCAGGCTAGCCAGCGCTGCATCGGCCACGCGGCGCTCCTGGTTCACGAACGACTCCGCGCTCACGCGTGCCGGATCGGAGGCCCGGTCCCGGACCCCTGCCGTCAGCTCCCGTGCCCGCTGGATCCGCGCCACCGATTGCCGGACTCGCTCCTCCGAGAGGCGGCCGGAGCGCACCCCGTCACAGAGCGCCCGGTGCATCCGCGCCTGTGTCTCCCGGGTGTGGCAGACCAGCAGCATATCCGCACCGGCTTCGATCGCCAGCAGCGCGGTCTCCTCCGGCCCCCAATGGCTCGCGATCCCCTTCATCTCCAGGCAGTCCGTTACCACCAGCTCGTCAAAGCCCAGCTCTTCCCGCAGCAGCCCGGTAAGGATGCGGCGAGAGAGCGTGGCGGGGAGGTCCGGGTCCAGCTCCGGGAACATAATGTGCGTGGTCATCACCGCGGGTGCCCCGGCCTGGATGGCGGCCCGGAACGGGACCAGCTCCACGGC
>JAJFMS010001026.1 GCA_020696885.1 Armatimonadota bacterium
ATCCGGCAGGAGGACCGGCGGTTCCTGCTCCGGTTCGATCCCGAGCGCGTCTCGCCGGCGGCGCTGATCGCCCGGATCACGGCGCGCTACCCGGTCCGCGACCTGTTCGTGCAGAACCCGCCGATCGAGGAGATCATCGCGCGGCTGTACGCCGGGGCACGAGTGTGAGCGACTCCCTCCTCCACGGTTACCCGCTCCGCGGCTACCGGGCCATCCTGGCGGCGCGGTTCCGCACCCTCCTCCAGTACCGGGCCGCGGCCGCCGCCGGGTTCGCCACCCAGCTCTTCTGGGGGTTCATCCGCGTGATGATCTTCGAAGGGTTCTACCGCTCCTCCAGCGCGCCCCAGCCGCTTACTCTGCCGGAGGTGATCACCTACATCTGGTTAGGCCAGGCCATGCTGCTGGTGCTGCCATGGAACATCGACAGCGACCTGCGCACCATGATCCGCAGCGGCGGGGTGGTGTATGAGCTGCTGCGGCCCCTGGACCTCTACAGCCTGTGGTACACGCGCGCCCTGGCGATGCGCACTGCCCCGATGCTGCTGCGCGCCGTCCCGATGCTGCTCCTGGCCGGGGCGTTCCTGGGCCTGCAGCGACCGCCCTCGTTCGCCGCGGGCGCGGGCTGGGTGGCCACCACGATCGGCGCGATCCTGCTCTCCAGCGCCATCACCCAGGTAATGAACGTCTCGCTACTGTGGACCGTCTCCGGCGACGGCGTCTCCCGGCTGATGCCGACTCTGGCCTACCTCTTCTCCGGGATGATCCTGCCGCTGCCGCTCTTTCCGGAGTGGAGCCGGGGCCTGGTGGAGTTCCTGCCGTTCCGCGGCCTGGCGGATGCGCCGTTCCGGGTGTTCATGGGCAGCATTCCGGCCGCGCAGATACCCGGGCTGCTGCTCCACCAGGCGGTCTGGACGCTGGCATTCGTGCTGTTCGGCCGGTGGCTGCTGGGCCGGGCCACGCGCCGGCTCGTGGTGCAGGGCGGCTGATGGACTCCCTGCGCGTCTACTACCGCTGCGTGCTGGCCTCCATCCGGGCGCAGCTCCAGTACCGGGCCTCGTTCATCATGTCCACGTTGGGGCAGTTCCTGATGATCGGGTTGGAGCTGGCGGCGGTCGGGATGCTGTTCGCCCGCTTCGGCACGCTCCGCGGGTGGACGCTGCCGGAGGTGGTGCTGCTCTTCGGCATGGCGAATGTCGCCTTCGCCCTGGGGGAGAGCACCGGGCGGGGGTTCGACACGTTCGCCGCCCAGGTGAAGTCCGGCGACTTCGACCGGCTCCTGCTCCGCCCGCGCGGCACCGCGTTCCAGGTGGCGGCGCAGGAGGTGCAGCTCATGCGCGTGGGACGGCTGTTCCAGGGCGTCATCGCCCTGGTGTGGGCCGCACCCGCGCTGCACCTCTCCTGGCACGATCCGCGGTGGCTCACGGTCGCGGCCGGGATCCTGGGCGGCGCCGCGGTGTTCTACGGCCTCTTCGTGCTCCAGGCCGCGCTGGCGTTCTGGACGGTCGAGTCGCTCGAAGTGATGAACACGGTCACCTACGGCGGCGTGGAGACGGCGCAGTACCCGATGTCGATCTACCGGCCCGGCTTCCGGCAGTTCTTCACGCTCGTGGTCCCGCTCGGCGCCGTCATCTATCTGCCCGCGAAAGCGGTCCTGCACGGCGCCGTCGCCTCCCACCCGGGGGTCTGGAGCATCTTCCCGGTGGCGGTGGGAATCGCCTTCCTGGCCGTAGCCCTGCTCGTTTGGGAGGTGGGCGTGCGGCACTACCGCTCCACCGGAAGTTGACCCTTACCGGCGTTTGAGCTCGGTTCTTTCCGGGTACCTGTCTTTCTACGGAGCACCGCTCCGTGAGGGAGATGAGTGTGCGGATCGGACGCGAGGATTGGTCTAACCTGCAGCCGGAGGATGTGGCCTGGGTGACGGAGTGGCAGCTTGCCAGTGCGTTCCCCTGGGTTCCGATCGGCCCCGAATGCCGCGTATTCGCGGACCCGGAGCCGGACGTAGCCCGGAAGCGGTGGCGAGTGTGTTTGATGATCGGCCAGGATCGGGTCATCGTCGAGCTGCCGCTGCGAGATCTGGCCCGCCTGATCCAGTGGTGCCACCAGGTCAACCACATCCGGACGCTGCTGCATCCACCCGCGTGGGTGCGTGCTAGCATCCTCGCGCTTCAGCGCACGCTACGTCGCGGCCTCACCCGCGCCAACCCCCTGGATAGCATGGGCTACTCCGGCGGAGAGGCCCGGGGATCGGATCGCGGCGGCTCCGGCCGGCCGTAGCTTCTTCCCTCTGGTCAAGCATACAATCAGTGGCTGCGCTGTCCCTCCGGATCCGGAGCGGCGCGCCCCAGGCTACACACGGAGAAACTGCCCCATGACCCGGATAGCGCTGCGATTGGAAGAATGCTGCGAGTGGTGCCGACGACCCGTGGAGCGATGCCGCGACGCCTCGTGCGACGATGCGAGAACCTACAGCGGTGTGCTGCAGCGTGGTGAATGGCGGCGCGTGGAAGAACCGCAGCAGGAAGCGTCTTCCAGCACGGCGTTGCCGCTGGCCGCCTGATTTATGGGAGTGTGGGATTGTGGGGGAGGAAGCCCGGAGCCTCCTGCTCCCATACCCGCATTCTCCCACACACCCACACTAGCTCCCCTGCCCTCCGCGAACCGGTACCTGCCGCAGTTGCCGCGCCCCAGGGTTCGATGTAAGCTTAGGTATCGGCTCTGCCACCACCCCCGGAA